>CAYRAE010000163.1:0-8173 GCA_964422175.1 uncultured Luteitalea sp.
GTCATTCCTGTGCGAGGGTCGGATCGAAGCAGCGGCGGCAGCGGGCTTCGTAGGAGTCGGTGGCGCCGACGAGCACGAGGGCCTCGCTCTTCACGAGGCGCTGGGTGTGGTTGGCGGGTTCGCCGCAGACCATGCAGATCGCGAGGGTCTTGGTGATGTACTCGGCGATCGCCAGCAGCTGCGGCATCGGCTCGAACGGG
Source organism: uncultured Luteitalea sp. (assembly GCA_964422175.1). Taxonomy (GTDB): domain Bacteria; phylum Acidobacteriota; class Vicinamibacteria; order Vicinamibacterales; family Vicinamibacteraceae; genus Luteitalea. The sequence goes on from CAYRAE010000163.1 coordinate 201, forward strand.
CGTCCGAGGTAGTCCTGATCCAGGCCCGCGACGATGACGCGCTTGCCCTGATCGGCGAGGGTCGTGCACACGGCCGGCAGATCGACGTCGAAGAACTGCCCCTCGTCGATGCCCACGACTTCGGTGTCGTCGGCCACGCTCGCGAGGATCTCCGCCGACGAGCGCAGCGCCATCGACGGCAGGCGCATCTCGCTGTGCGACGTGATGTGCGTCTCGGAGTAGCGGGCGTCGATCGCCGGTTTGAACACCTGCACGCGTCGCTTCGCGATCTGCGCGCGGCGCAGCCGGCGGATCAGCTCCTCGCTCTTGCCGCTGAACATGCTGCCGACGATGACTTCGATCCACCCGGACGACGGGGTCGGGCGCTGAGAAGACTGATCCATCTACACCCTGGAGAGGTACTCGCCAGTCTCCGTATTGACGCGGACGACCGTCCCCACGTCCACGAACGCCGGCACGGTGACCACGTAGCCGGTCTCGAGCGTCGCGGGCTTGGTCTGGGCGTTTGCGGTCGCGCCCTTGATGCCCGGCACGGTGTCGGTGACCTTGAGATCCACCGTGGCCGGCAGTTCGATGCCGACCGGGCTGCCCTCGTAGAACTCGACGTTGATCATCGCCTCGGGCAGGAGGAAGTTCATCGAGTCGCCGAGCGCTTCCTCCGACAGGCCTGTCTGCTCGTAGCTGGCCGTGTCCATGAAGTAGAACGTGTCGCCGTCCCGGTACAGGTACTGCATCTCACGTTCGTCGAGGTGGGCGCGATCGACGATGTCTTCCGAGCGGAACCGGTGCTCGAACATCGTCCCGTCCTTGACCTTGCGCATCTTGGCGCGCACGAAGCCACGAAGGTTGCCCGGCGTGACGTGCTGCGTCTCGACGATGCGGCACAACTCGTTGTTGTGCTTGATGAGGTTGCCCTTGCGGAGACGGGTGGCGGCGACGGAACTCATGACACTCCTGAACAGACCGGCACGCGTCCGGTCGAGTACGCAAACCGCAGGATGGTAGCACGCGCCGGTTTGCTACGATGATGCCCATGCGTTGGGAATCGCTCCGCGAATACCGCAGCCGGGCCGGACAGGCCGATCGTCGAGGCGATTCGGGCTGGACACCTCCTGCTGACGTCAGCGAGACGGACTCGGCCTTCATCGTCGTGGCCGAGTTGCCGGGGGTGCGCCGCGAGGATGTCGAGGTGGCGGCCACGCACGACACGCTGACCATCAAGGGCTGCCGGCCGAGCCCAGGTTGCCAGCCGGCGGGGTACGTCCGGCTCGAACGCGGCCACGGGCAGTTCGTGCGACGGTTCACCTTCCACGGTCCCCTGGCCGTCGACGCCGTGCAGGCCGACTTCAAGGACGGGATTCTGACCGTCACGCTGCCGAAGGTGCCCGAGTCCATCGGACGACGGGTCGAGGTCGGCTGATCCATGCGCCGACTGCTGTTGCCCGTCGCGCTCGTGGTGGCCAGTTTCGTCGCCGGCATGGTGGTGACGGGACGCTTGGGTCCCGCCGGCGAGGCCGACGCCCAACCCACACCCGCGGCCCCCGCTCCGACTCCGCCGGTCTCCTCGCGCGGCTCGGCATCGAACGGGAATCTGCCCGAACTGGCCGACGTGGCCGAACGCGTCATCCCGAGCGTGGTCAACGTCTCGGCCGTGGGGTCGCGCCAGATACGGTTGCCGTTCGGCTTCGTCGACGAGCAGCCGATGCAGAGCGCGGGCTCGGGCGTCATCATCAGCAAGAAGGGCGACGTCGGGTACGTGCTCACCAACGCGCACGTGATCGGCGAGGCCACGCAGCTGAGCGTGGTCCTGTGGAACCGGCGTGAACGACCCGCGGAACTGGTCGGCATCGATCCGCACGCGGACCTCGCGCTTCTCCGCGTCAAGGAGCCCACGCTCCAGCCGATCACGTGGGGCGATAGCTCTCGCTTACGCGTTGCCGAGTGGGTGATGGCCGTCGGCAACCCGTATCAGCTCGGCGAAACGGTGACGCTCGGGATCGTGTCGGCGCTGGGCCGTACCAATGCGCAGATCTCGGTGGTGGCCGACTACATCCAGACCGACGCCGCCATCAATCCGGGCAATTCGGGTGGCGCGCTGGTCAATCGGCGCGGTGAACTGATCGGCATCAACACCTGGATCTACAGCGAGAGCGGCGGATACCAGGGCATCGGCTTCGCGGTGCCGAGCAACCTCGCGCGCGACATCGCCACGCAACTCGAGCAGACGGGCAAGGTGAGCCGCGGCACCATCGCCGGCCTCCTGCGCATCGCGCCGCTCAATCCGGGCCTGGCGCAGGATCTGAACGTCACCTCCCTCGACGGCGTGGTGATCTACCGCATCCGCAACACGGGCGACGCCTGGGCCGCTGGCCTGCGGGCGGGCGACGTGATCATCGGCTTCAACGGCACGTCGATCACCAACACCGAAGGGTTCGAGCGATCGATGCTCACCGCCCCCGTCGGCTCGGTCGCCACCCTCCGCGTCCGCCGCGAACGCGACGAGTTCGACATCAAGGTGCCCATTACAGAAGCCCCCGCCCGAAACAGGTAGGGGGCGTGACAAAGGGAAAAGGCCAAAGGGTAACGGACAAGGGCAGCCACAAAGGCGGAAGGATCAAAGCAGAAGGGCAAAGCGCGAAGGTGCAAGGCGGCACGTGCCGACCGCGAAGACGAGCGGCTCCATGTACGCCATGAGCGGCACGGCGCCGAGTGCGCCAACGAGAATCCCTCCTGCGATCGTCAGCAGCGCGCGACGGGCGACCAGCCAGCGCACCGTGGCGACCCTCGCGCCGAACGCCATCCGCACGCCGATCTCTCGTCGCATGGCGGCGACATCGCGCGACAGCATACCGAAGACACCGCTCGACGCGAGGACGAGCGCGATGATCGTCAACATGCCGAAGAGGTACATGCTGAATCGCCAGGGCGACGTCGCGCGGTCGACGGTGGTCCGCATGCTGACGACACGATCCACCAGCACGTCGGAATGCCCGTGGCGCGCGAGGTCGGCGATCGCTCGCGCGGCGTTCTCCGGCGCATGCGTGGTGCGCACGAAGAGGTGACGCGGACGCTGTAGTGACTGCGTCAGCGGCACGAAGACGTCCAGACGGACGTCACCCACGCCTCGCTGCATGACGTCACCGACCACGCCGACCACTTCCTGCCGCTGCTCGCGCCCGTTGGCGTCCTTCGGCGCATCGGGCAGCTGCACGCGCTGGCCGATGGCGTTCCGGCCCGGCCACAACATCGACGCCGTGCGCTCGCTGACGATGACCACGGTCGCACCGTCGGCCCGATCCTGGGCCGTGAAGGCGCGCCCGTGCCGGAGCCGGATGCCGAGCGTGTCGAAATACCCGTCGCCGACAGCCACCTGATTCACGAAAGGATTCGCTTCCCAGTCACGCCGCGCGGCAGACTGGCCCTCCAGAAGAATCGTGGCGTCCCATCCCGCCGCGCCTGGCTCGAACGGCCGCGAGTACGAACTCGCTGCAGCCGTCACGTATGGCAGCGCGCGGACGCGCTCCACGAGGTCGTCGTAGAAGATCTGCCATCGGCTGTCGTCGAGACCGCGCGGTTCGATGTTCAGCATGAGCATCTGCCCTGTCTCGAATCCGAAGTCGACCTGGCGCACGTGCCACGCGCTCCGCATCATCAGGACCGCTGCCGCGGTCAGCATCATCGTCAACGCGAGCCGCGTCCCGACGGCGAGACGTGCCGAGAGGCGGTGCGGGCCGCTGGTCGTCGTCTGCGCCCCCCGGCGGAGCATGGTGGCCAGATCCAGCCGCGACACCAGCCGGATGTAGACGAGCGCACTGATCACGATCGCCACGAGCGCGCTGAGGGTGACCATCATGACGATGGGCGTCACGGCGGCCGCCTGCTGCATGCGCGGAATGTCTGGCGGGGCCCAGAACACGAGCAGGCGCGCGCCCCACGTCGAGAGCAGCATCCCGCCGAGGGCACCGAGCCCCACGACCCAGGCGCTCTCGATGGCCCACAACGAGTCGATATGGTTCCGACTCGCGCCGAGCGCCAGGCGCACGGACAGCTCCGGCACCCGCGCCAATGTCCGCAGCAACAGCAGGCTCGTCAGGTTCACGCAGCCGATGACGAGCACGAGCAGGCCGGTCGCCACCAACAACAGGAGCGTCTGTCGACTGTCCGCGACGAGGTGTGCCACGAGCGGCGTGACGGTGACACCATGCCCCGGTCGTGGAGTGCCATCGGCAAGACGTGTCGCGATGGCCGTCATCTCCGTCTCCTCCCGCGCGGCGGGGACACCCTCCCGCAGGGCCGATGACGGCGTCGTCTGCGCCGAGCACGTTGCGCCAGAAGCGTTCGCTGACGACCACCACGGGCGCGGCCCCGCGCTGGTCCTCGTCCGGCAAGAACGCACGCCCGCGCAGTGGTGGTGTGCCGAGCAGTTCGAAGTACGAAGTCGATACACCGGCATATGCGACCCGGCTCTGTTCTCCTGACGGCCGTCGCAGGACGAAGGCACTGTTTGCCGATGTCACGGCGGCAAGCCCGGTGAACGATTCGTTCCCGTCGCGCCAGTCGCGGAAGTTGCGATACGAGACTTCGAGCTTCGGTTGATTCCGTCCGAGATCGCGTTCCCACATGATGACGAGCCGCTCGGCGGCGGCGAACGGGAACGGCTTCAGCACAACGCTGTAGAGCGCCGCCATGGTCGTGCCCGCAGCCCCGAGGCGACCGCCAGTGTCACGATCGCCAGCACCATCTGACGAGGCCGGCGAAACAGTGCCCGCGTGAAATGACTGCGAAGATACGACATCAGTCCACCTCGAATGCCTGACAACGCCGACACGTGGGCGACGCCGCGCAAGCGTCTTGCCGATCCTGACGTAAGTGTGTCACTCTGTGCGCTCTCATACAGGCGAGTTGTGCAACGCTGTCGGCGGAGGCGCCCATGGCGAATGAGCGAGGGCAGTCGACACCGTTCTTCCTGTGCTTTCTCGTGCTCATGACGGTGATGGTCGGCACGATGGTCAACGTCGGCCAGGCGATCAACAGGCGCATGGCGCTGCAGATCGCGGCCGACGCCGGCGCATGGACCGGCGCCACCAACATGGCGGTCGGCATGAATGCGCTAGCCGAGGTGAACGACTGGCGGCACGACATCACCAACGCAACGCATGCCGCGCTCCTCATCACCGGCCCCATTCCCTATCTCGAACTCGACGAGGTCGTGAAGGTGGTCTGGCGAATCGCCACGGCCATCGTCGACACCGTCGACCTCGGCATCAACCTCGGCTACGCCAAGATTCCCTACGACGAGGCAGCGCGCGTCACGTTCTACAACAGCCATGACCTGTTCCCGGGCGAGCAGATCCAGTGGTACGAAGGCTATCGTCCGGTGGCGTTCGACGGCCACGACCAGATGAGCATGGAGATGCCGATCATCAAGTCGCGCCAGACCGTCTGCTGGACCCAGCCGTTCCCGTTCACGAAGTTGCCGCTGGCCCCGTGCCTGGTCGACGAGGAACCGATAGACCGCACGTTCACGTACCTGGGCATCTGCTACGCCCTCTTTGTGGCCTATCCCTGTCCGGAGTTCTTCGATCACACGTACTGGTGGAAGAAGAGCGAGTTCGAGACGGTGTTCGTCTGGGTCGTCGAGGCGCCGGAAACGCGGGCGATCTTCAATCCGTTCAACGTGTTCGGCAACGACGCCATCCCGATGATGCGCGCCGCCGCGGCCGCCAAGCCCGTCGGCGGCAGCATCGAGGACGGCCGGGACGACTACGCCGCCGCGATGGTGCCGCTGAGCAGGACGCAGCGTCCGCTCTCGCCCGGAGGCAGCATCTACGACTCCATCTTCGAGAAGGCGCGTCCGCTTGTGTACTGACATGCGCGGCACCCGAGGCCAGGCCACCATCGAGACGATGCTCATCGCCTTCCTGGCGGTGGTGTTCCTGTCGGTGACGTTCCAGCTCTATCTCACCAACCGCAGCGTGTCGCGCACGCTCCAGGAGGTGCACGGCCGGATGCTCAGCGGGTTCTGGCAATACAACAACAAGAGCACGGAGTACAACCGGGAGACCGTCAAGGTGATCTGGACCGCGCAGTACGGCGTGCCATCGGCCAGTGCCGTCCCGCGCGTCGGCCTCCTCCAGGACGATCTCGACGCCGACCTGCACATCTACAGCGACTGGGTGGCGCAGCACGGTGACCCCGACGACAAGTGCATGCCCGCGAGCCCGCCCTGCAAACGCACCAAGGCCGGTGGCGGGCTCGAGGCCGGCAGTCCATGGTCGCTCATGGGGGATGGCTTCTCGGCGTTCGCCAACGGAAACTACTTCACGTGGCTGGCCTACAACGCGCCCAATGCCATCGGTGATGCCACGACGCTTCGTGACGATCTGCAGGATGTACAGGGCATGCTCGAGACGTACGAAAAGATGCGTTCGTGCCTCGACGATGCCGAATCGTGCGCACGCCAGTGCGCATGGCCGAACAACAACTGCCCGTGGGACTGACGGGGCATAGGGGAAAAGCGCGAGGCATCCATGACAGCGCGCTCATAACTGCTCATGTCGGTGATTCGGGTGGCACCGTTCCTCGTCGTGCTCATCGTCATCGGTCTGTCGGCCGCCGTGCGCATCGCCGGGATGCTCGCACTCGCTCCCGGTGCCGAAGATCTGTTGTTCAGAGGATTGTTCCTGAACTGGCTGAGCGCGCGCCTACGCAACGTATCGGTCGCGATCGCCGCGCAGGCGCTGGTGTTCGTCGCGCTGCACGGCGTCGCATAGGAAGGCTGCCTGGCCGCAACCGTCGGCATGGTGCAGACATTCATCGACGCCACGCTGTTTGCCTGCGCGCTGCGGCACACCGGATCGATTCTCACGCCGATCGCGATGCACATCACCGGCAACGCCATCGCCGTCGTCGAAATGCTCTTGTAGCAAGGGCAGACTCGCCCCGCCCTTGCGGAACCTTTGCGCCTTTCGCGCTTGTCCCTTCGCCTTGTCCCTTCCGTCCTTTGTCGCTGTCCTTGTCCCTTACCCTTTGGACTTTTCCCTTGTCTGCTACCGCGGTCGCCCCGATACCGCCGGGTGTCCCGGGACGTATGCGCGCCAGAGGTGCTCGGTGCCCACGCGGATGCCGATGCGCGGGCTCCATTCGATGGGCCAGACGCGGCGCGCTCGAGAGAGGGCTTCGATGCGCAGGGCGCCCGTCGTCAGCGGCACCTGATTCTGCGCACCCGTAATCGCCAGCGCACGCGTCAGGTTCCCGGGGCCGCGACAGAGATCGGCATCGCGCCCTGTCCATGACGGCAGCTCGCCTGCCGGACTCCCCCGTCGCACGCGCGCGCGGCGGGCGCGCATCAGGTCGAGTCCGATCTCCGGTTCGATCGCGCGAATGAGGATCGCGGCCGGCGATCCCGCCGGCTCGGCGACCACGTTCACCATCCAGTGCACGCCGTAGTTGAAGTACACGTACGAGATCCCCGGTGGGCCGTAGAGCGGCACGTTCCGCCGCGTCGGTCCCGGCGCGGCATGGCACGCGGGATCGTCCTCGCCGATGTAGGCCTCGACCTCGACGATCAATCCACCGGCGATGCCGTCAGGCGCCTCGTGGACGAGCCGCTTCCCGATCAACCTGCGCGCGACGACGAGCGCGGGGCCGGCAAACAATCGACTGGTCACGCTGGAAACGACCGGTTGCCCATTGCCGGTTGCCGGTTGCCGGTGATCCCGTCACACGGCCTTCTGACGGAGCCTGGCGATCGCGCGTTCGGCGGCGCGGACGACGCGGAGGTCGCTGTCGCTGCGGGCGCGTTCGAGCAGGGTCAGGGCCTCGGGACCACCGATGAAACCGAGCACGAGCGTGGCGCGTTCGCGCGTTTCCACGTCCGTCGAGCCGAGCGCCTGTTCGAGGCCGGGGATCGCGCGCGGCCCGAGTTCCACCAGGTACGCCATCGCCTGCTCGTGGTTCGCGCCGTTGTCGAG
>CAYRAE010000164.1:0-8150 GCA_964422175.1 uncultured Luteitalea sp.
TTCGCGATGAACCTCGCGCTCGATCCCACGCGCTACGACGTGGTGCTCACCGAGAACCTGTTCGGCGACATTCTTTCGGATGAAGCGGGCGCGATCAGCGGGTCGCTCGGTCTCCTGCCGTCGGCGAGTCTTGGCGATGGTGGCGCATTGTACGAGCCCGTGCACGGGTCGGCGCCGACGCTCGCGGGTCGCGACGTGGCCAATCCCGCCGGCGCGATCGGCTCGCTCGCGCTGGTGTTCCGTCACAGCTGGCAGTGCGAGGACGAAGCCCGTGCGATCGAAGACGCGCTGGCGAGCACGATCAGCGAGGGCCATCGCACGGCCGACCTCGTGCGCGCCGGCCAGCCCGCCACGTCGTGCTCGGCCTTCGCGCAACTCGTCGCCGACCGCATCGGTTAGGGCACCTTCTCCTTGGTAGGGCCGGCTCTCCGAGCCCGGCCGATCTGCGTCAGTTCGTAAGCGGGTCGTAACGAATCTCGACGACCTCCAGGTCTTCATCACCTCTCGGCGCGCGCACGACGACGGTGTCGCCGACGCGCGCCTTGAGGAGCGCCCGCGCGAGCGGCGACCGCCACGAGATGCGCGTGTCTCCCGCGTCGAGTTCATCCATGCCGACGATGGTGACGGTGCGTTCGCGATCGCTCGCGTCGACAAACGTCACCGTCGCGCCGAAGAGCACGCGGTCGAGGCCCCTGCCGCTGTTGTCGACCACCACGGCATTGTCGAGACTGCGCGTGATCTGCCTGATGCGCCTGTCGATCTCCCGCAGGCGCTTCTTGCCGTAGATGTAGTCGCCGTTCTCCGACCTGTCGCCGTTGCTCGCTGCCCACGCCACCGTCGTCACGACGGACGGCCGCTCGGTCTTCCAGAGATGGGCAAGCTCCTCCTGAAGGCGGCGGAATCCGCCCGGAGAGATATAGTTCTTGATCTCGTCAGCCATGTCTTACGTGCTTGCGAGCGCGGGTCGCGACAAGCGCGAATCACGAAAAGGTTGAGACCCTTCGCCGCATACCGGCATCTCGCAAAGGTGCATTCTTCAGTACCAGTCGCGGACTCCACAATGGAAATGTGCGAGCGGCGCTGAGTACCGATATCCGTGCACACACGATGCGCTACCGGCCATCACGCCTGTCGCCAGCGAGCGTCAGAAGTCGAAGGCGATGGTGGATCCACACAGAGAGATCCGCAAAGAGGGACAGCGTCTCTGGCGATGGTCAGCTCATTCGCTCGAGGCTGGCGAGGACTCGAACCAGGTCGACCTGGTGTGTGGCCCCCGTCTTTGCCAGCAACTGCTTGACGTGCCAGCGAAACGAGGACGGTGTCAAGCGCAGCGCCGAGGCATCGACCCCGTGAGGTGATCGCACGAGGAGTACGGCAAGCCGCGCCTCGAGGGGTGTGAGCCCGAGTGTTGTCAGAAAGAGTGCATGGAGCGCTTCGCGCGATCGCGGCGCGGGTTCGACGACGAGCAGCACGTTTGCCCGGTTCAGGATGCCATCGCGGTCATGCGTGTCGGCGTCACCTCCTCCGAGCAAAGGAGCGGCCCACGCACGTCGACGTTGTCCCGCTGCTTCCAGCACGATCGGCGCCGTTGAGCCACCCGAAGGCGACGAGCTGTTGCGCTGCAGCAGGCCAGCGGCCTGCCGAAGCAGTGTCGACAGCCGCTCGTGACTCTGCAGGTCGACCGCGTGAAGGCGGCCCGCCCTGATCGTCAGCAGCGTGCTGGTGTCGAGGATCGCGTGGCCCGCCGAATTGCTCCACCGCAACAGACCATCCGAGGCCACCACGAATGTCGCCTCGCGCTGGCGGTCGAGTGTGGCGGTGAGCGGTCCTCCGTCTCGTGATCTCGTGCACACATCGTGCAAGCATTGAGCCTGCACGATATGCGTGGCCAGCAATTCGAGCGGAGCCAGAATCGAGACTGGATACGGCTCGGAACCTGCCACACGAGAGAGGGTCAGAGCAAAGATCGAAGTGCCTCGCGCGTCGGCGCCCACAACGGCGGCATGGCCAGCGCTGGCGTGATTGCGACCGAACTCGTTGTAGTAGATCGTTCGTTCGAACTCCGCCTGAGGAACGAGCTGCTCGCTCGTCGCCACTGTAATCCGCCCCGGCTCGAAGCCGCCCCGCTTCCCAATCGCGTCTGCCCACGGGTCTAAGGCGCCGTAGTGTTCTTCGTACAGGCGTTGTGACTCCGGGTTTACTTCGCAACCTGCATGAATAGTGACCGCTCGTCCGGGAACGAGGCTGTGCCGCATGATGACGCCGGCTGGGACGTGTGTCGCCCGGACGAGACTCTGCAACGCTCGACTCCAGCCCTGGCCATCGACAGCCGCCTCGTACAGCGCTGATGCGACGTCGGAGAACTCATGGATGTTCACATCAGTCTCCAATGGCTGCCGCTGCCGCGCGGATCATCCGTATCAGGTCGACGCGATGGTGGGCACCGGTGCGCCGCAGCACTTCCTTGACATGAAAGCGAACGGCATCGGAAGTCACACCGAGGTCGCGAGCAATATTCTGGGTCCCACGGCCGCCGTAGAGCGCTCGCGTCAGTCTGGCCTGCACCGGAGTCAAACCGAACACCGACGTCGTGACGAACTCGATGCTCTCGTCGTTGAGCCGTCCGCCGACCGAGACGAGCACGTGAACACGCCCGAGTCCCGTCCGCCCGTCGCCTCCGCCGGGAACCGGCGCGGCCCAGAGACGGCAAGTGGTACGAGGAAACTGCAGGAGGACGTCCCTGGGCTGCGTGCTCCCGCCGTCGCGGCATCTCGCCGCCGCCCGGATCAGATGACCGATGCGCTCAGCAGCGAGCGGTGATGTACTGCTCAGAGTCCCGCGGTCCAGGCAGAAGTGGGAACCGGCCGTCAGCAACGCCTGGTCGGCGCGATTCTCCCAGACGACACGTCCGCTCGGCAGACACAGGAACATTGCGCCGGATTGCGCGTTCAACACTTCGTCGAGCGAGGTCGACTCGGTGGGGCTCAGTGTGTCGTGCAATCGCAGGGCCTGGACGACGTGGGGTGTGAGCAACGTCAACGCGCCGAGCACATCGGCGCCATACGGCGCAACTTCTACCGGTCGGGGGAGTGTCAGTCCGATGATGCTGCGCCCAGTCGGATCCGCGACCGTGAAGCCAGCATGGCCAATGCTGCCGTGTCGCCGGCCGAAGTCATTGAAATAGGACGTGCGGTGCAGGGTGGACGCGCAACGAAACTGCTCGCTCGTCACGACTCGAACCGATCCGGGAGCGAAGGCCCCGGTTGCACGCAACTCCGCAATCCGGGGGTCCTGGCGTCCGTATGTGGACGCGTAGAGCGAGAGGGCTTCCTCGCTGAGGCCGTGCGCCGCGGACACGTCGAGCAATGTACCGGGTTGAAGACTATGTCGAGTCAGTCCAGCCGCCGGCACCGAGAGCGCAGTGCAGAGGGTCCGCAGGAATCGTGGCCACCCTTCGCCAGATGTGGCGGCCTCGTACGCATGCGCCACCGTGCGGGAGAACGCGTTAATGCGCATATGCGCTTCAGCTGATGGCCGGGCGGTCTGGAACGCCGATCGGAGATGTCAGATCGAGCACAGTGACGGCCACGGCCATCTGCGACCGGCAGGAGAGGCGCTGGAAGATGGCCTTCAGGTGACTTCTGACGGTCGCCTCCGTGATGCGCAGGCGTGTCGCGATCGATGAAGGGCGCAGACCCATGGCGATAAAGCACGCTACACGCGCCTGTGTGCTGGTCAGTTGGCAGTGCGCCATCACGACAGCAATCGGTGGGCACGTGCGAATCGCCGTATCGAACACGCGGACGATGCGCACGTCCGTCCCGAAGGCGAGCGCTGCTGGCTCGCGCACACTCGTAGATAGACGGGTGGAGTGTCGCGGGTTCGCGCAATCCGGAGGACACGTCCGATGTCAGGCAGTGTCTCCAGCATCGCGAGAGTGTTCATCAGACTGAGATGTGCCGCTGCGGCGGTCAGGCAGAGCGCTCCGCCCTCGAGCGTCATGCAGGACTGGGCTGACAGCCAGCGGAATGCGGCGCCGTTCGCCATCACCACGGCACCGGCGTCGTCGACCACCAGGCTCGGCGTGGGACAGAGGTCGAAGACCTGCCTGAGGCAGGCATCGAGACGGCACGCATCGTTGACCACGCCTGCAAGACGGGCCGCGTTGGCGGTGTGTTGGAGAACGTAGTCGGGCGGGCGCACGCCTCTACGACTATGGCGGCCGCCGCCCGTGGCGGCGCGCAGACCGTCCGACCAGCCCGGTCCAGCGACAGCCGCACCGCCATACAGCTCGAGCAGCCACGTGTTGAGCTCCTCCAGTGTCATGAGTGTGGTAGGAGTCTGCGCTTCTTCGAGCTGTTCGTGCAACTCGACGCGAGATAGACACGACGAAATCTCCCGATTGGGGGAGACGCCCTCGCGTGCGCCCAAAGCCGCGAGCAGAACACTCGAAGACGGCCCTATTTCACGCCCCCGGTGATGCACACGTCCGCGAGGCCGCTCCCACTTCGGGGATGGCGGCGACGGCCGAAACGACGCGACGCTGTCCCCGAAAGAGCGCAATGCGCAAGGGATCGATGCGATACCCGACCAATCGTCGCGCCTGGCAGGCATGGAGGGGCGTCGCCGAAGAAACAGGCTGCACACGCAGGCGCTCGCGCGTTTGCCGGTAAGGAGCTGACCAAATGTCAAGTCGAAGCACGAGGATGTTATTTGTGACCCTACTGGACGGAGACGCCAGCCTCGCGTGGGTGTCGCGACTCACTCTACTTCTTGCGTTCTGCGCCATTCCCGTCGGCGTAACCGCGGCGCCAGTGCTCACCTCATCTCCTGGCTACGTCATCACCTGGGACGGCAATGAGGGCCAGCACCTGAATGCGCCGGTGCCTAGCAATCTCGCCCGTGCCAGTGCCGGCGCCGTGGCCTTCAGCGATGGAGAACTGGGCAGCATCACCGCATGCCGTGGTGGCAGTCACAGCACGGCGTGGCTGAACGACGGTGTGTACGGTAACTGCAGCGCGTGGATCTCCGACGATGACCCGGCGAGCTTTGCCGGGATCGATCTGGCAGGCGACGCGCTCTATGCGCTGACGGCCGTGGCTTTCGGCCGCGACAACAACGACATCACGGACATTACCTACACGGACCGCTGGATCGGTATGTACACGCTCCAGTACACCACCACGTCGGCTCCGGGCGCTTCCACGCCGGATGCCAACTGGATCACGATCGGCACCATCGAGTTGGCGTCGTCGCCAGGGTTCAATGGCCACCGCCGCCATCAGTTCGCCATTGCCACGACCGCCGGTGGCGGCATCGAGGCCACCGGCTTCAGGATCCTTCTCCCGCAGGGCAACGCACTCGATGAGATCGAACTCTACGGCTCACGCGTCAGCACCGTGCCCGAACCGGGCTCGCTGGCGCTTGTGGGTTTGGCGATCGGCATCGGCATGTGCAGACGCAGCCGCCGTGCGCGGAACTCCGACGGTGGACGGCGCAATGAGTTGTAGCGAGGGACGCAGAGCGCAAAGGTCAATGTGCCACAAGATCCGGCACGACAGGGGCGTGCGGGTGGCCATCGTGACGCTCGTTTGCGCGCTGGCGTTCGCCAGTATGGTTCAGGCTCAGATGGTAGATGCCTGCAGCACGGATGCGGACTGTGACTGGCTCGGCTCGCCTGTCGGCGGAGAGTGCAACGAGTACGACAGGTGCGGCATGACGAAGACCGCCTGCGTGACCGGAGACTCCGGCTTTCGCGTCTGCAGACCAACAGGCGCGTACTGCCCCACGTGTAAGATCGGTCCCGCAGGGGTGGCCCTCTCGACGGGTGGCCAACCGACGCGACTCGGGGACGGCGACATCGCGGTCGTCCTTACGTTGGACGGGGTACAGTTCCCCCCATCGCCGTTTCCGGACGGGGAGCCGACCGAACCATCTCCGCTGAGCTTCTGGACGATTCGACTGTCGACGTCCTCGGGCGAACTCCTGTCCGACGGATCGCCCGGCACCAGCATCACCGTGGAGTTGGACTCCAACGGCCGAACCACCGCGACGTTGATCGCCCCGGCAACATCCAAACCCACGATCAGGGCCACGAGCGTCGCCACTGGCGGCATTATGGGAGCTTTGCAAGTCGACATGGTGGCGCTGTCGCCGCTTGCCGGCCACGCCGTCATACGGTACTTCCGCGATGCGGAAAGCCAGGACTTCTTTAGAACGGCCTTCGGCGCGATCAACGTATCTGCAGACCCGCTACCGGTAGTCGTCACCGCGACGTCACCCGACGGGGTGCCCACACGGCGAGTGGTCGTTGTCGGTCCGGCCTCGATGGCGGCCCTGCCACGCACGAACTTCTGGAGCGACACGCCGACAGATTACCAGGGAGTCGTTACCGTCGAGGGGTTGGGCCTGAACCTCACACGCGAAGGTTCAACTGATTGCGCGCATTCGATAGAGCCAGCCTCGTGGCCCGCCCCGGCCAGAGGCGGTCGGAGGTCGTTCAGAGTCCGTGCGTCCGCATGCCCGTGGTCGGTTTCGACTGAGACACCCTGGATTTCGCTGACCGGCCGGTTGACAGGCGTGGAAGACGGACGCGTCTCACTTGATGTCGCGAACAATCCTACGGCAATAGCCAGAGAAGGCCGAGTGCGGATCGGTTCTGCCGAGTATGTAGTCACTCAGGACGGCGCTCCGGCGGTCGCAGGCACGTACCCACGGTTCCTCGCCGAAGGTGCCACGGCGGCGTCCTTCGACACGCAGCTCGCCATCCTCAATCCTGGTAATACGGGCACGACCGCGACCCTTCGCTTCCTGCCCGGCGCCGGCGGCCTGATCTTCAAGGTTGTACCTGTGCCTGCAAGGACGCGGGTGACCGTGAACGCCAAGGACGTTCCCGGCCTCGCCACCGCCGAGTTCTCCACCGTGGTAGAAGCGGATCAACCGCTCGTCGTCGACCGGACGATGTCATGGGACGCCAGCGGCTACGGCTCGCACGCCGAGACCGCCATCGCGGCTCCCGCGACGACCTGGTATCTGGCCGAGGGCGCGACGCACAGCGGGTTCAGTCTCTTCTACCTGCTGCAGAACCCATCCGCGTCGGCCACGACCGTTCGGGTGCGTTATCTGCGCGGTGCCGGCGAACCACTCGAGAAGACCTACGATCTCGCCCCGCAGTCACGCACCAACATCTGGGTCAACATCGAGGAGTTCCCCGGCCTCGGCCGGGCGCTGGCCAGCGCCGAGATCAGCGCCGTGATCGAGTCGCTGGACGCGACGCCTATCATCGTCGAGCGCGCGATGTACCTGTCCAACCAGGGCAGGAACTTCAACGCGGGTCACGAGAGCATGGGGGTCACAGCGCCGTCGACCACGTGGTTCCTGGCGGAGGGGGCGACAGGCGAGTACTTCGACGAGTTCGTGCTCATCGCCAATCCCACCGACACCGATGCCGCTGTGACGGTCAGTTATCTGCTCGGCGACGGCACCACGTACAGCCGCACCCTGGTCGCGCCGGCCAATGCCCGCTCGGGCATCTGGGTCGATCACGAGGAGTTCGAAGGTGTGCCCGGGCGTCCCCTGGCCGACGTGGCGGTTTCCACCACCATCACGTCGACCAACGACGTGCCGCTCGTGGTCGAGCGCGCCATGTGGTGGCCCGGCAACGGCGCCGGCTGGCACGAGGCCCACAACTCGGCAGGCGCCACGACGACCGGCACGCAGTGGGCGCTGGCGGAAGGCGAGGTCGGCGGGCCTCGTGCCATCGAGACCTACATCCTGATCGCCAATACGTCGACGTACGCCGGCAATGCCGAGGTCACGCTGCTGTTCGAGGACGGGACCTCCCAGACCCGGACGTACCCGCTGGCCCCACGGTCGCGCACCAACGTCGCCGTGGCTAACGACTTCGGCGTGGCGGTACGAGGGCGTCGCTTCGGCGCGGTCGTGACGTCGACGGGCTCAACGCCCGCGCAGATCGTCGTCGAACGCGCGATGTACTCGAGCACGTCGACCGTGGGGTGGGCCGCGGGCACCAACGCGCTCGCCACCAGGCTGCAGTAGAACCGTTGGCGCATGCGCCTGCTGTTCGAGCTCGCGCGCGAAGTGATCGCGCAGTTCCTCGTCGAGCTCCGCAGATACCTGCGCGGGGTGGA
>CAYRAE010000165.1:0-4531 GCA_964422175.1 uncultured Luteitalea sp.
GCCCGGCTGGTATATGTTTCCCCCATGCGCAACGTTGTCGTGCTGGCTGTGGTCGGCTTGTTGGCGGCGCCTCTGGCGGCGCAGCAGGCTCCCGACTTCGACTTCCTCATCAAGGGCGGCCGCCTGATCGATCCGAAGAACGGGGTCGATGCCGTGCGGGATGTCGCGATCAAGGACGGCAAGGTCGCCGAGGTCGCGGTGGACATCCCCGCCGCGCGCGCGCTCAAGGCCGTCGACGCGCGCGGGCTGCTCGTGACGCCGGGGCTCATCGACATCCACGTCCACATCTTCCCGGGCGAGAAGCAGAAGGACTACGCGGGCGGCGACTGGAGCGTCTTCCCCGACGGCTTCACGCTGCGCAGCTGCGTGACGACCGTGTCGGATGCGGGGACGTCGGGCTGGCGCAACTTCCCTGACTTCAAGCGTCGCATCATCGACGAGTCGAAGACGCGCGTCACGGCGTTCCTCAACATCGTCGGCAACGGCATGGGCTCGGGGCCGATCGAACAGAACGCCGACGACATGGACGGCGAGGCGACCGCCGCCATGGCGCTCCAGCACAAGGGCGTCGTGGTCGGCATCAAGAGCGCGCACTACAACGGCAAGGACTGGAAGCCGTACGAGCAGGCCGTGATCGCGGGGCGGAAGGCCGACATCCCCGTGATGATCGACTTCGGCGGCAACGTGCGGGCGGGCCGCACGCTGATGGACCTGTTCATGACGTACCTGCGTCCGGGCGACATCTTCACGCACATGTATGGCGGCGTGCGCGGCGAGTTCGACGCAGACGCGAAGGGGCCGAGCGCGGCGATGGTCGCCGGCCGCAAGCGCGGCATCATCTTCGACGTCGGCCATGGCGGCGCGAGCTTCCGCTATTCGGCGGCCGTCCCGATGGTGCAGAAAGGCTTCGTGCCCGACTCCATCTCGACCGACCTCCACACGAGCAGCATGAACTCCGCGATGAAGGACATGCTGAACGTGATGGGCAAGTTCGTGGCGATGGACGTGCCGCTCGTGGACGTCATCCGCCAGTCGACGTGGAACCCCGCGCGCGAGATCAAGCTGGAGTCGCTCGGCAACCTGTCGGTGGGTGCACCCGCCGACGTCGCCGTGCTGCGCCTCGAACAGGGCCGCTTCGGTTTCGTGGATCCCGTCGGCGGCCGCATCGACGCGAGCCAGCGCCTCTCGTGCGAGCTCACCGTGCGCGACGGCAAGGTGGTCTACGACCAGAACGGACTCATCGCCGACCCCTGGGAAACCCTCCCCGCCAACGCCCGGGGTGGCGACCCGAAGTGGGACAGGACGAGGGGGCACTAGGAATGCCGCGATGCCGGGAATGCCGGGAATGAGGCAAATCATGAATGCTGACGTTCAACGTTCAGCACTTGGCAGGTAACTGCATTCTCGGCATCGCGGCATTCCCGGCATTTCGCTACACTCCCTGCATGTCTGATTCCCCCGTGGCCAGTCTTGCGGCGCGGCGCCGGGTGCCGGCCGTCGTCAACGAACCGATTCGCAGCTACGCGCCGGGCTCGCCCGAGCGCGCTTCGCTGAAGGCACGGCTCGCCAGCATGGCCACCGAGCAGGTCGACATCCCCGTGATCGTCGGCGGCACGGCGCACCACACCGGCGACACGGCGTCGTGCATCATGCCGCACGCGCATCAGCACGTGCTCGGCACATGGCACGGGGCCACCCCCGAACTGGCGCAGCAGGCCATCGACGCGGCCCTGGCCGCCCGTGAAGAGTGGAGTCGGTGGGCCTGGGAGGATCGCGCCGCCGTGTTCCTCCGCGCGGCCGAACTCCTCTCGACGACGTGGCGCGACACGATCAATGCGTCGACGATGCTCGGGCAGAGCAAGACGGTGTTCCAGTCGGAGATCGACGCCGCGTGCGAGCTCGCCGACTTCCTCCGCTTCAACTGCGCGTTCGCCGAGGATCTCTACGCCGAGCAGCCCGTCAACGACAAGGGCGTCTGGAACCAGACCGACTACCGTCCGCTCGAAGGCTTCGTCTACGCCGTCAGTCCGTTCAACTTCACGGCGATTGGCGGCAACCTCACGGCAGCGCCCGCGGTGATGGGCAACACGATCGTGTGGAAGCCCTCGCAGACGGCGATGCTGAGCAACTACTACGTGATGAAGTTGTTCGAGGCCGCGGGTCTTCCGCCAGGCGTGATCAACTTCGTCCCCGGCGATCCCGTGGCGATCTCGGACGTCGTGCTGAATCATCCGGAACTGGCTGGCGTGCACTTCACCGGCAGTACCACCGTGTTCCAGAGCATGTGGAAGACCGTCGCGGGCCGCGTGGACCAGTACCGGTCGTATCCGCGCATGGTGGGCGAGACGGGCGGCAAGGACTTCATCATGGCGCACCCGTCGGCCAACGTCGACGCGCTTGCGGTGGCCATCGTCCGTGGCGGGTTCGAGTTCCAGGGGCAGAAGTGCTCGGCGTGCAGCCGCGTCTACATCCCGCAGTCGCTCTGGGGCGCGGTGAAGGATCGCATCGTCGCGATGATGGCCGACATCCGCGTCGGCGACGTGCGCGACTTCCGCAACTTCATGGGCGCCGTGATCGATCAGCGGTCGTTCACCAAGATCGGCGGCTATCTCGAAGAGGCCCGTCGCACGGGCACCATCCTGAGTGGCGGTACCGCCTCGAACGAGGTGGGCTACTTCGTGCAGCCGACCTTCGTGCAGGTGGAGGATCCCGGCGCGCGCCTGCTGTGCGAGGAGATCTTCGGCCCCGTCGTGACGGCCTACGTCTACCCCGACGATCAGTTCATCGAGACGATGGCCATCGTGAACAGGACGTCGCCGTACGCGTTGACGGGCGCGATCTTTGCCGACGATCGGCACGCCGTGCGCCTGGCATACACGCACCTGCGCAACGCGGCGGGCAACTTCTACATCAACGACAAGTGCACGGGCGCCGTGGTGGGGCAGCAGCCATTCGGCGGCGCGCGCGCGTCGGGCACCAACGACAAGGCCGGCAGCAAGCTCAATCTCCTGCGCTGGGTGAGCCCGCGTTCCATCAAGGAGACGTTCGTCCCACCCACCGACTACCGCTACCCCTACATGGGAGAGGAATGACGACGACCGGCAGCCGGTCGGGCAACTGGGGGTTCCGGGGCCGTGAAGCGTGCTCGCTGTTCACGTTGCTCTTCGCGTCGATCTGCTGTCTCGCTGTTGGGCACGCTCAGGGCCCGACGCCGCGCCCGAACATCGTCCTGATCTACGCCGACGATCTGGGGTACGGCGATACGTCGGCGTACGGCGCCACGGCCATCTCGACGCCGCAGATGGATCGTGTGGCGCGCGAAGGCGTCAGGTTCACGAATGGTTACGCGACGTCGGCCACCTGCACGCCGTCGCGGTTCTCGATGCTGACGGGGCGCTATGCGTGGCGCCAGCGGGGCACGGGGGTGCTTCCCGGCAACGCGTCGCTCATCATCGATCCCGCGAGCACGACGCTGCCCTCGCTGCTGCGCAAGGCCGGCTATCACACCGGCGTCGTCGGCAAGTGGCATCTCGGGCTCGGCGGACCTGACGGCCCCGACTGGAACGCGCGCATCACACCCGGCCCCAACGAGGTTGGCTTCGCCTACAGCTTCATCATGGCGGCGACGGGCGATCGCGTGCCGACGGTCTTCGTCGAAGACGGCCGCGTCGTCGGGCTCGATCCAGCGGATCCGATTCGTGTCGACTACGCCAAACCGATTGGCGACTGGCCGACGGGCAAGGCCAATCCCGAACTGCTGACGACGCAGCGGCCAAGCCATGGACACGATCAGACCATCGTCAACGGCGTGAGCCGGATCGGCTACATGACGGGCGGCAAGGCTGCGCTGTGGCGCGACCAGGACATGGCCGACACGTTCACGCGGAAGGCAGTCGCCTACATCGAGCAGCACCAGCGTGAACCGTTCTTCCTCTACTTCGCCCTCAACGATCCGCACGTGCCGCGTGTGCCGCACGAACGATTCGTCGGCAAGTCGGGCATGGGTCCGCGCGGCGATGCGATTCTGCAGGCCGACTGGTCGGTCGGGCAGGTGCTCGAGGCGCTCGATCGCCTGAAGCTCGCCGACAGCACGCTGGTGATCTTCACGAGCGACAACGGCCCCGTCGTCGACGATGGGTATGTCGATCAGGCGGTGGAGAAGCTCGGCGCGCACAGGCCGTGGGGACCGCTGCGCGGCGGCAAGTACAGCCGATTCGAAGCAGGCACGCGCGTGCCGTTCGCCGTCAGGTGGCCGGCGCGCGTGAAGCGGGGCGTCAGCGATGCGCTCGTGTCGCAGGTGGATCTGGTGGCGTCACTCGCCGCGCTCACGCAGCAATCGGTGCCGCACGGCGACGCCGCAGACAGCACGAATCAGCTCGCGGCGCTGCTCGGCGAGGATTCCAGAGGCCGCGATCACATCGTCGAGCACGCAGGTGGATTGGCGCTGCGCGAGGGTCGATGGAAGTACATCGAGCCGTCGAAGGGCCAGAGGCGCAACGAGTACACCAACACCGAGCTGGCCAACGACCCG
>CAYRAE010000165.1:4631-8147 GCA_964422175.1 uncultured Luteitalea sp.
GGTCAACGCGACGAACCGCCATCGTGAGACAACCGGTTGCCCGTTGCCGGTTGCCGTTCGTCACTTCTCCCGCGATGACAGCCACGCGGTGCGGAGGGCGACCTGTTCCGGCGTGCGCGTGGGGGAGGGGACGGCTTCCAGACGGTTGTTCTTCTGCACCGTCACCTGCACGGTTCGCCGCTCGCCTCGGGAATCGAACTCCACCGCGACGTCGGTCCCCGGCGTCTGCGTCGCCAGGATGCGCTCGAAGTCGCCGGGCTGTGTGACGGCGGTGCCTGCGAGCGACGTGATGACGTCGCCGCTGCCGACGCCTGCCGTGTGCAGCGGACTGCCCTCGATCGTGTTGCCCGCGACGACCATGCGTCCCTGCCCCGGTTCGAGGCGCACGGGACCGAGCGTTGGCGGCGTCCCGCGCTCGCGCAACGTGTAACCGACGGCGGCGAACAGCCGCGCGTAGTCGAGGGGTTCGGTGCCGATGACGTGGCGCGTGAAGAAGTCCGCCGCGAAGGCCGCATCGCCGCTCACGACAGCCAGCGCCGCCTCGGCGTCCTTCACGGTGTACGGCCGTGTCACGTAACCGGGCGCCTTCCCGCCGGGCACGCCGTGGACCTTCCACAGCTGACGCATGAAGTCGTCGAGCGTCACGCGTCCGTTGCTGCGTTCGCGCAGCGTGAGATCGAGGCCGAGGCCGATCGCGGCGCCATACGTGTAATAGGATGCGAACGTATTCTCCCAGTTCGTCCTGTCGACAGACGTGGCCGCGTCGACCAACGGCGCGAGGCGGCTCATGTCCACCGCCGACCTGAACTGCGTGCCCGGCGCGCGGAGCACGCCATTGGCGTATCCCGCCAGTTGCGCCACGCCCTGATCCGCCGCGATGAAGCCGGCGCGGATCATCGTGAGGACGCCGTAGTAGCTGGTGAAGCCCTCGGCCAGCCAGAGATCGTCCGACATGTTCGCGGTACCGAAGTCGAACGGTTCGAGCGACGCCGGCCTGATGCGCTCCACGTTCCAGATATGGAAGAACTCGTGCGACACGGTGCCGAGCAGCCGCGGCGCCGCGTCGGCCAGCGACCCGCTCGACGTACACACGGTGCTGTTGCGGTGCTCCATGCCGTCGCCATCCGCCCAGGGCAGGTAGTCCATCAGGAACGTGTACGTCCCCGTGTCGAACGCCGGGATCTCGCCGAAGACGGCGACCTGCTCGCGCACGACCTTCTCGACGTCGGTGGTGAAGGCGTCGACCTGCGCGTCGGTCCCGAGATGGTGCACGGCGAGTCTGATGCGCGCCGGCGCGCCGCTCGGGCGCGCCACGGTGAACTCGCGCACGGCGTGGTCGCTGAACTCGATGGGCGAGTCCATGAAGTACTGATGGTTCGGCGCGCTGAAGACGAGGGGATCGCCGGTGGGGAAGAGCTGCGTCGCCACGCGCCACGTGAGGCCGGGCGGCTGCGTGAGACGCACGCGAATCGGCGTCTGCTGGAGTGACGGCGCCCAGACGAACGTCGCCGGGATGTTCAGGTGCGCGTGCGTGCGATCGACGGCCGCGTACGTGCCGTCCACGTGATCGGCGAAGAGCCTGTAGCGCACGTATACCGTGGGGCCGGTGGCCGCGATGCGCCAGTGAGCGGGGGCGACCTGCGTGACGGCCAGCGCGGCGCCGGCCGCGTTCAGCGCTTCGAACCTGTAGACGTTCTTGCCGAATTCGTGCGTCGCGTAGCGGCCCGGCGATGACCGCGCCATCCGCACCTCGAGCGCCTGACCCGCTCGCGACGGGAACGTCGCGTCGACCTGGAGCCACCGCTGCTCGGGATGCGGGATGGAGACGACGTACTCGATCCCCGTCGTCTGCGCCGCGACGGGGGGCGCGAGAGACGACAGCAGCAGAACGAACACCAGCCGAGAAACCCCACGCCAGACGCACATGCGGGCATGGTACTCGCTGTAATGCCGCGATGCCGCGATGCCGCGATGCCGGAAATGCCGCAATGTCGCGATGCCGCAATGGCCCGGTCGGGCCTGGAGGGCCGACCCTACCTGCAGCCGCATGGGTAGGGCCGGCTCTCCGAGCCCGGCCTTACCGCACGCTGATGTTGCCGATGACCAGTCTGTCGCGGGCGGGGACGAGGGTCAGGGTGAGGTTGCGGCGGCGCTGGGCGGCGCCGGGGAGCTGCGTCAGGAGGCGCGTGACGGCGTTGAACTCGTCTGTCGTGCGAACGATGTTCACGCTCTCGAACAGACACACGAGCTCGCCTTCGGTGGAGAAGGCTTCCTTGAACTCGGTGCGCCACGCCGGGCTCATGTTGGGCCAGAGGCGGTTCAGCAGACCGAGGTCGCGGGCGAGATACGCGCCGCAGAACTGGGAGATCGTCGCGCGCGCTTCCTCGTTCGACCACGTCGAGAGGTCTACGCGTGACGAGGTGTTCTGCGTGGGCGGCGGCTGCGTCGCGGGTGGCTGGGTGCCCGGCGTACCTGGTGTCGTGCCGGGCGGGGTGCTCGTGGCAGGTGGCTGCGTGGGCGACGTGACGCCGGCCTGCTGCGCCTGCGCGCGCTCGGCGGGCTGCATCGCCTGGAGGAAGTGCGTGCGCGCTTCCATGTATTCGCTCACGGCCTGCGTGAGGCGACCCGCCGCCGTATCGCGATCGGCTTGTGCGTGGCGGGTCATCCCGAGGATGTACTCAGGCACGGCGGTGCGACGGAGGTCGTCGGCCACGCGGCGCGCGGCGAGCGCGGTGCGGCGCGCGGCGTCGACCACGCGCGTCCGCTCCTGATGCACCGCACGAGCGGGTTCGCCCTTCACGTCGTCGATGGCCGCCATCGCCCTGTCGAAGCGACCGGCCGACACGTGCTGGCGGGCGGCGGCCCAGACGTCGGTCTTCGTGCCCGGCGGCGGGACGACGACCTCGGCTTCTTCCTTCGCGTCCCCGCCTGCCGTGGACGTCGGCGTGTCCGAAGCCGTCGACCCCGCGGTTCCTGGTGGCGGCGTGACGGTGCCGGGGGTCTTGCCGTTGGCGGGCGCGTCGGTACTCGACTGGGTCGCGGGCTCGGTCGGTGTGGCCGATCCGCGCATGAACGCGAACCAGGCACCGCCTCCGGCGAGCAGCAGCGCGAGCACCACCATGACGGGCACCAGGGGCGATCGGCTCGTCGTTTCCCCGACACCATCCGCCGATTCGACTCCCGACGACGACAACGAGCCGTCGACGTCCACGCGCGAGTCGGACTGGCGGAACAGCACGTGATCCAACGCAGGAGCCGCCTGATCCGCCGATGACCCAGTCCTGGCGCCTGCGGGAGATGGCGCGGCAGGCGGTGCTGCGGGCGCCGCTGCCGGTTCCCGCGGGGCCGGCGCGGAAGGCGGTCGCGTGGCGGACGTCGGGTTGCGTCCGGCGTGGTCGGCGGCATCTGCCGTGAGCGCCGCCAGGCGACCCTGCAACCGTTCCACGTCGCGGTGCGACGCGTCCAGCTTCGCCAGCGCGTCGATCGCGCGCCGCGCCGCCAGCGGGTCTTCCTTCT
>CAYRAE010000166.1:0-8041 GCA_964422175.1 uncultured Luteitalea sp.
GTCGGCCTCGTGCAGATGACCTGCTCGCCCGACCCGGCAAAGAACCTGAAGAAGGCCCTCGGCCGCATCGGCGATGCGGCGAAGCAGGGCGCGACGATCGTGTGTCTGCAGGAGCTGTTCCGGTCGCAGTATTTCTGTCAGACCGAGGACACCGCGCTCTTCAAACTCGCCGAACCGATCCCGGGCGAGACGACGGACGCGCTCGCGAAGGCGGCACGACGCCACAAGGTGGTGCTCGTGTCGTCGCTGTTCGAACGGCGCGCGGCGGGCGTGTACCACAACACCGCCGTCATCTTCGATCGCGACGGCTCCATCGTCGGCACGTACCGGAAGATGCACATCCCCGACGACCCGCTGTACTACGAGAAGTTCTACTTCACGCCCGGGGACCTCGGCTTCAGGGTGCACAAGACGACGCAGGGCAATTGCGGCGTGCTGGTGTGCTGGGACCAGTGGTACCCGGAGGCGGCGCGGCTGACGGCCCTCCAGGGTGCGGACTTCCTCTTCTACCCGACGGCGATCGGCTGGCTGCCCGGCGAGGCCGAGGCGATGAACCTCGCGCAGCACTCGGCGTGGGAGACGGCGCAGCGCGCGCACGCGATCGCCAACGGCGTCTTCGTCGTGTCCGTCAATCGCGTGGGCCGCGAAGGCGAACTCCAGTTCTGGGGACAGTCGTTCGTCGCCGATCCCTTCGGACGCATCCTCGCGAAGGCCTCGTCCGACAGGGAGGAGATCCTGCTCGTCGAGTGCGATCTGTCGCTCATCGAGCAGACGCGACAGAACTGGCCCTTCCTGCGCGACCGTCGCATCGACGCGTACGGCGGCATCACGCAGCGGCTGATCGAGTCGTGACGCCCGTACGCACGCCGGCGTCGCTCGGCTACCGGATGCCCGCCGAGTGGCACCGGCACGCCGCGACGTGGCTCACATGGCCGAAGGATCCCGTCACCTGGCCCGATCGCGTGCCGGCCGTGCAGGAGATCTTCCTGCAGTTCATCGACGCACTCACGCCGCACGAGCGCGTGTGCCTGCTGGTGGACAACGCGGAGGTCGCCGCCGACGTGCGTGCGCGCTGTCGCGGCCGTGCCCTCGTCATCGACAATCTCGAGTTGATCGAGGTCGAGACCGTGGACTCGTGGATCCGCGACTACGGTCCGAACTTCCTGCTCGGGCCGCAGGGCGAACTCGGCTACAACCACTGGCGCTTCAACGCGTGGGGCGAGAAGTACGAGACGCTGATGCGCGACGCGTCGGTGCCGTCGCGCCTCGACGCGCTCGCGGATCTCCCTCGCTTCGAACCGGGGATCGTGCTCGAGGGCGGATCGATCGACGTCGACGGTGCCGGCACCGTGCTCACGACCGAGCAGTGCCTGCTGCACGAGAACCGTAACCCACGGCTTTCGAAATCAGACATCGAGGCGTACCTGCGCGTGTACCTCGGCGTGCGACAGGTGATCTGGCTGGGCGACGGCATCGAAGGCGACGACACCGACGGCCACGTCGACGACATCACGCGCTTCGTCGACGAGGACACGATCGTCACGGCGATCGAGGATGACCCCTCCGACGCCAACCATGGTCCGCTACGCGACAACCTCGCGCGGTTGCAGGCCGCGCGTCGGCCCGACGGCAGGCCCTGGCGGATCGTCACGCTGCCGATGCCCGGCCACGTGATGGCCGAAGGCGATCGCCTTCCGGCCAGCTACGCCAACTTCTACATCGCCAACGGCGTTGTCCTCGCTCCGATGTACGCGCACGCGAACGACATCGTCGCCGAGCGCATCCTCCAGGACCTGTTCCCGACGCGCCGCATCGTGCCGATCCAGTGCGAACCCCTCGTGTGGGGCATGGGCTCGATCCACTGCGTCACCCAGCAACAGCCGGAGCACAGGCCGGCAACCGGCAACCGGCAACCGGCAACCGATCGGTCGCCCGAACGCTCGTAGCCGCCGGCCACAGGACAGACGGTAGGGGCGGCTCTCCGAGCCCGACCCTCCGTCGTTCCGGTGCCCGGCGCATGTCCTGAGCGAGCGAAGCGAGCCGAAGGGTGTCCGGTTGCCGGTTGCCGGGTTGCCCGTTGCCGGAGCGGTGTACACTTCCCCCGTCCAGTGAGCCGCGAGGGTCGATCGCAGATGCAAGTCATCCGTTCTCCGAAGGTGTACGACGTGGTGGTGGTCGGCTCGGGCGCCGGCGGCGGGATTGCCGCCAAGGTGCTCACCGAGGCCGGTGCAGAAGTGTGCATGCTCGAGGCTGGTCCCGTCTGGGATCAGGCGCGCGACGGGAAGATGCTCGGGTGGCCGTACGACTCGCCCAGACGTGGCGCGTCGACCGAGCGGCCGTTCGGAGAGTTCGACGCTGCGTGGGGCGGCTGGGAGCTGGCGGGTGAGCCGTACACGTCCGCGCCCGGCTCGCAGTTCGACTGGTTCCGCGCGCGCATGCTCGGAGGCCGCACGAACCACTGGGGGCGCATCTCCCTGCGCTGGGGGCCCGACGACTTCCGCCGCAAGAGCATCGACGGCCTCGGCGACGACTGGCCGATCACCTACGACGAGATGAAGCCGTACTACGACAAGCTCGATGAGTACGTCGGCATCTTCGGATCGAACCACGCGGCCGAGACGGGCCTGCACAACGAGCCCGACGGCAAGTTCCAGCCCGCACCGTTGCCGCGCGCGTACGAGTTGTACTTCAAACAGGCCGCCGATCGCCTGAAGATCGCGTGCGTGCCGTCGCGGCTGTCGATCCTGACGCGCCCGCTCAACGGTCGCGCCGCGTGCCACTACTGCGCACAGTGTGGACGCGGCTGCTCGACGCACTCGAACTTCCAGTCGCCCACGGTGCTGCTGCCGCCGGCGATGAAGACGGGCAAGCTCACCATCGTCACCGACGCGATGGCGCGTGAGGTGTTGAGCAACGCCGAGGGCCTGGCGACGGGCGTCTCCTACGTCGACACGACGACAGGCGACGAGAAGACGGTCCAGGGCCGCATCGTCGTGCTCGCGGCGAGTGCGTGCGAATCGGCGCGACTGCTGCTCAATTCGAAGTCCGCGCGCTTCCCGAACGGCCTTGCCAACGGCAGCGGTGTGGTAGGGCAGTACCTGACCGACTCGACGGGCGCGAGCCTCTCGGGGTTCATCCCGAAGATGGTGGGGATGCCCGCGCACAACGAGGACGGCACGGGCGGCATGCACCTCTACATGCCGTGGTGGCTGCACAACGTGAAGGACAAGCTGCCCTTCCCGCGCGGCTATCACATCGAGCCCGGCGGCGGACGCCGCATGCCCGGCTTCGGGTTCATGGGCGGCATCGAACGGCATCCCGGGGCGTCAGGGGGTGGGTACGGGAAGGGATTGAAGGACGAGTACCGCCGCCTCTGGGGCGCGACGATCGGCTTTGCCGGGCGCGGCGAGATGGTGCCCAACAAGGACACCTACATGGACATCGATCCGAACGTGGTGGACAAGTGGGGCATTCCGGTGCCGCGCTTCCACTGGAAGTTCGGCGATGCGGAGCGGCTCCAGGCGAAACACATGATGGAGACGTTCAAGGCGCTCATCGAGGAGATGGGCGGCACTGTACTCGGCAGGATTCCGGGACCCGAGCAGGACTACGGCCTCGCGGCCGGCGGGCGCATCATCCACGAGGCGGGCGTCGTGCGCATGGGCGCCGACCCGAACTCGTCGGCGCTCAACGCCCACTGCCAGGCACACGAGGTGAAGAACCTGTTCGTGGCCGACGCGGGACCGTTCGTGTCGCAGGCCGACAAGAACCTCACGTGGACGATCATGGCGCTCGCCTGGCGCACGTGCGATTACATCGCCGACCAGCGCAAGGCGCTCGCACTCTAGGACACGCACGATGGAGAACGTGAATCGACGCAGGATGCTGCAGGTGCTTGGCGCGGCCCCGGCCATGGCGACCATCGCCTGGTCCGAGGCTGAAGCGCAGCAGGCGCACCAGCACGCGCAACAGGCTCGCCGCGCGGCAACGGCCGCCAA
The DNA here is from genome assembly GCA_964422175.1 of uncultured Luteitalea sp. Classification (GTDB taxonomy): domain Bacteria; phylum Acidobacteriota; class Vicinamibacteria; order Vicinamibacterales; family Vicinamibacteraceae; genus Luteitalea. Next base: position 3,999 of record CAYRAE010000166.1, read on the forward strand.
GACGGCGTACAAGCCGAAGTACTTCACGGCGCACGAGTACGCGACGATCACCGCGCTCGCGAACCTGATCATCCCGGCCGACGATCGCTCGGGCAACGCCAGCGACGCCGGCGTGCCGGAGTTCATCGACTACATGATGATCGACCAGCCCGAACGCCAGCTGCTGATGCGCGGCGGCATCAGGTGGCTCGACAACGAGTGCCGCAGGCAGTTCGGCCAGCCGTTCGTGAAGGGCACGGCCGCACAGCAGACGCAGATCTGCGACGCGCTCGCGTACCCCGCGAAGGCGAGCCCCGCCCACGCCAACGGCGCGCGCTTCTTCAGCGCCGTGCGCGATCTCACGGCCACGGGCTTCTTCACGAGCAAGATCGGCATCGCCGATCTCGACTACAAGGGCAACACCTTCGTGATGACGTGGACCGGCGCCCCGAAGGAAGCCCTGGACCACCTCGGCGTCAGCTACGAGCCCGTCAAGGCCTGGTACCCCGAAGGGTAGGTTTGCGGGCGCTGGCCACGGTGGGTGGGCCGGGCACCTGTCCCACCGTAGCCCGGAGGGCGAAGGTGGAAGCCCGGCCCCGGTCGCAGTTGGTAGGGCCGGCTCTCCGCCCTTCGACAAGCTCAGGGCGACCTCAGCGGAGTCGAAGGGTCGAGCCGGGCCCCTACGATTGAATATCGGGGTTTCCGGCGATCGCCGCGAGCAGGGGATTGCGGGGTGTGGCGAACGGGTTGGCCACCGTCACGCCGCGCCAGGTGAAGCCGTCCTGGAGATCCTCCGAGAGCAGGAGCCGGCAGTGCGCGTCTGCGGCGGCAGACATCATGAGCGCGTCCCACAGCGACAGCTCGTGGACGCGCGCGAGATCGAGCGCGGCGAGCAGGACGTCGTTGGACGACTCGATCAGCGGGAACGCGTCGCCCCAGCTCAGGACGGCCTGCGCCGCGACCTCCCGCGGCCGGCGCGCCTTCTTCACGAGCGCCGTGTACAACTCGCCGAGCGCCTGCACCGGGATGAGCGTCGACTCCGGCGGCAGCGCGCGAAGCAGCGCCAGCGCGGCATCCCGACGCGGCCGGTCGTTGACGCCTTCGGCGTAGACGAGCACATTGGTGTCGATCGCGACGTTCACCTCAGCGCTCGTAGAGATCGTCGCGCGTCACGCGCGCCAGATTCTGCGCACGCCGGCTCCCCAACCGATCGAACAGCGCCGCGCGCGCCACGCCCGTCGCGGCAGCGTCGTCGCCGAAGGGCACCATCCGCGCCACGGGACGCCCGTGCGACGTGATGACGTAGCTGCGGCCCTCGCGCACCTCCCGCAGCATCGCTGAGAACGTCCGATTCGCGTTCGCGGCAGTGATGTAGCTCATGACGACCTCCTGAAGGGGACACGACAATAGTAGTTGACTTCACTACTTTTGTCGATGTGCGACGTGGACCCATGAGATCGCTCCTGCGCATCCTTTCGCCATCCTGTCGTGCGAGGGATGGAGGCCAGGGTGTCGCCCCGTGGCACGGGCGTGTGTGGTTGACGTGGCAGTTTCCGCAACGTCTTCGTGGCGCCTCGATCGCGGATTCTGCGATGCACGGCGAGGGGTGGCGGCGCCATCGTCCGAATCACACGGGATTCGCACGATTGAATCGATCGCCGGAATGGTAAGGAACCTGCATCGCATATGGCATGCAGGATGCTCCGCCCGTACCGGCTCCCTCGAACCCCGACCTGCGCCAGCAACTCGGACGCGACGGCGAGGCGGCGGCGCGCGCGGCGTTGCTCGCGCGCGGATACGTCATCCTCGCCGAGCGCTTCCGCGTGCCGCATGGCGAGATCGACGTCGTCGCGCGTCACGGCGAGACGCTCGTGTTCGTCGAGGTGAAGACGCGGCGCGACGCGCGCTTCGGCGGAGGCTCGGCGGCCATCACATGGCGCAAGCAGCGGACGATCGTTCGCGTGGCGCAGGCGTTCCTCGCGCGCAGTCGTCTCCACGACGTGCCCTGCCGCTTCGACGTCGTCGTCGTCGACTGGCCCGCGGGAGACAGGGCGCACGTCGAAGTCATCGCGGGGGCCTTCGACGCGTAACGAATGCCGAATGCCGGAGCGCCGCAGGCGCAACGGTGCCCGGTGCCCGGTGCCCGGCTAATGCACAATGCCCTGATGAACGCATGGACGTGGCTGCTCGTGGCGGGGGTACTCGAAGTCGGCTGGGCGTTGACGTTGAAGTCCACGGCGGGCTGGACCCGGCTCGGGCCGTCACTGGTCACGCTGGTACTGCTGGCCGGCAGCATGTACGGGCTCGGCGTGGCCGCGCGCACGCTGCCGATCGGCACCGCCTACGCCGTCTGGACGGGCATCGGCGCCGTGGGCACCGCGGTGCTCGGGATCGTCGCGCTCGGCGAACCCGCCACGTTCTGGCGTGTGGTGAGTCTGTCTCTGATCCTGCTTGGCGTCGCCGGACTCAAGCTCACGCAGTGACCCGCGGCGCACGCTCCAGGACTTGCGCCGGAGTCGGTGCGTCATGCTACACTTCGGGGTCGCAGTCGCTCGGCCATGAGCGGGAATAACTCAGTGGTAGAGTGCGACCTTGCCAAGGTCGAAGTCGCGGGTTCGAATCCCGTTTCCCGCTCCAATCTCCGCACCGCACCTCCCGGCGAAGATTGTTCATGCTGGCGCCCTCCGTGCGACGGCCGACCAGTCCAGGTCCTCGACGTCGGCGCCGTAGCCAAGTGGTAAGGCAGAGGTCTGCAAAACCTCCATCCCCGGTTCGAATCCGGGCGGCGCCTCCAGTTCCACTGCGTCCGTTCTCCCGCACATCGTCGTATGCTGCGATTCTTTCGAAGGAAATCGGGCCCACCCTCAGCGTCCGACGTGGCGTCCCGGGCATTGATTCTGAAGTGGCAAATCGTCACGGGCCTGACAGTCCCGCCCGCTGAGGCGCTCGACCCGCTGTCGACATCGTGGAGTCCGGCCGAGCGTGAGCAGGTCCTCGAGGAACATCGTCAGAGACAGGCTCGCCTGGCGCAGGCGTTGAAGGACGCTGGCATCTGGTCCGCCATGTCATCGCGCGAGCGTGCGTTCGTGCTCGCGTCGCCGGCTCGGATCGACGCACAGACACTCCGGGACGTGTCCTGGTCGATGGAGTCCGCGGAATGCCTGCTGTGGGCACTGGGCTGTGTCGAACGGTTGCCGCCGTATGACGCCCAGGCGGATGTCGACGACCTGACGCGGTTGCCTTCGGATGGCCTGGCCGCGTGGATTGAAAGTGCGACCTTGCGCGACGCCGGCCTCATCTCGGCGGCTCGCGACATCGCCGAGCTGTGGCACTGGCGTAGCAGGACGTACCAGTTGCAGCAGAGTGGACACCCGATTCGCCGTCCAGACAATGTGGCGCTGACCGACGTCGTTCGGATGGCGGCGGAGAAGGCCGCGGCCGACGGACTCTTCGAGACGCCGATCGAGGGGGACTTTCCGGCCTTCGGTCGCGCGTACGCGCGACTCACGCCGAACGAATGGTCCGAAGCCACGTCGATTGCTGCGGAACGTCACAAGGCATTGAACTGGCTGTGCGGGTACGCGCCCTCCAATGAATGGGAGAAGACGCCAACGCACACATAAGGACAGATGTTCACAAGCGGCATCGGAGAACGGGAGGAAGGTTCGCTTCACGCCTCCTTCGCGACGTGAGCGCAGCGGGTTCGAGGGCATGTTGAGGAGTGCTTCTTATTGAAGAGTAATCTGTGGTGGTGTCGTGTCGACATGAATACACCCGACGTGACCGTGACGTTCGACGCGGCGAAAGAGCAGATGACGCTCAAGAGGCCCCAGGGCGAACGAGTCTTCACGAAAGAGAAGTAGCGGCGTCCTCCGCGGCGATCGCCTGTCTGGCTTTCCAGATCGATTCGAGGACGGCGGTGACGTGTTCACTGTCCGAGAACGGGCTCAGGATGTACGACTTGAGCGCGACGATGGGTTCGCCGTAGGACGTGTTGCGATACGCGTCGGTCATCGAGATCACCACGCCGCGTCCTTCGAGCGCGTCGGCCTGGATGTGTTCGA
>CAYRAE010000167.1:0-7981 GCA_964422175.1 uncultured Luteitalea sp.
TCGGCAAGAAGGCGTTCCTGAACTACTACATGTTCGTCGTCGCCGCCCTGCTGATAGCCATCGCCGCCACGGAAGGCACCGAGCGAACGACGTGAGTCAACGAATGGGGGAGAGCGGTAGGACCGCCGTCAGCGTGAAGCCGGGAACGACGATCTCCTAACGTCCTGTCGGTGCCCGGTGCCCGGTGCCCGGTGCCCGGTGCCCGGTGCCCGGTGCCCGGTTACGGCACGACGCTCTTCAACCTGTACACGCCCACCGCGTCCATCATGGCGGTCCCGTTGGCGACGAGGGCGCGGTTGCCGAGGCCGGCGTCGGATCGGGACAGGGCGGTGACGCGGGTGAGCTCGCCGCGGACGGTCATGCCGGCGCCGTGCAGGAACGCGCCGGCCACCTCGCGCAAGGCCGTGTCGCGCGCCACGCGCCGGCGCAGCTGGTCGGGGAAGCGCCCGACGGCCAGCGTCCAGATGTACGTGAAGCGCGGTTCGTACAGCACCTCGCTCGGCACCACGAGCATCGCGGCCTGCAACTCGTCGAGTGCCACGGCGAAGCGACGCGCGTCGGTGACGCCCGATTCCTGCCGCAGGTCCGCCGTGGCCATCTCCCACTCGGCGCGCAGCACCTTCAGGACGGCGCGCGCGTCGCGGCCGAGGCGCCGCGTCTCGTCGACGCGTTTCACGCCCCACAACGCGTTGAAGTGCGGGATGAGCCGTGGCGCGACGAACGTGGCCCGGCCGCGCGCGAGCTTGCCGTAGTACACGCGCCCGCGCCGCAGCACCTCGTCCTTGATGCGCCACGTGAGCGACGCTTCCGGGTCGTGCTGCACGTGCCGCGGCATCACGGCATCCCGTCGTCCGCACACGGCGATGTACAGCGACGGCCCCGGCTTGCGCGTGTCGGTGAGACAGGTGGCAAAGCCGACGCGCTCGATGAAGCGCTCGGCGTCTGCCGCCGTGGCGACGCGCAGGGTCTCGTCGCGGCACCAGTGCCTGTCGCGATGCTCCTCGACGGCTTCCGGCAGCGGCAGGCGTCGCGCGGGTCCCGGAACGAAGGCGATTGGAAGTCTCCTGCTTACGGTTCGTCGCCAGGCGGCCCGTACACCTGCCGGACGAGTCCGGCGGCTACTGCCGCGCGGTCTTCTGCAACTCCGCCGCCACGCGCTGTACGTCGTCCATCACGCGCAGCAGGTTGCCGCTCCACAGCTTGCCGATCTGCTCCTCGGTGTACCCGCGCCGCACGAGCTCGACCGTGACGTTGAGCGTCTCATCGGCGCCGCTCCAGCCGTCCACGCCGCCACCGCCGTCGAAGTCCGACGAGATGCCCACGTGGTCGATGCCGATCGTGCGTACGAGGTAGTCGACGTGATCGACGAAGTCGGCCACCGTTGCGCGCGGCACGGGGTACTTCGCGTTGACGGCCGCCATCCTCTTCCGCAGCTCCGCGCGTTGGTCGTCGGTCATGGCTCCGAAGCCGCCCGCGGGGATGATCCTGCGGACCTCGGCCATCGCCGCGGCGCGCTCGGGTGAATCGGCCGGCTTGATCTTCACGTAGCCGTCGAACGCCACCGTCTGCACCACGCCGCCGTTCTTCTTCACCGCCGCCAGTTCCTCATCGTCCAGGTTGCGGCTGTGATTGGCGACCGCGCGTGCCGACGAGTGCGAGGCGATGACCGGCGCCTTCGAGAGCGCCATCGCCTGCAGGTTCGACTGCTTCGACGGATGCGAGAGGTCGATCATGAAACCCACGCGGTTCATCTCGGCGATGGCCTGTTTACCGAGCGGGCTGAGACCGCCGTGCAGCCACTTGCCGTCGGCGTCGCCGGTGTTCGAGTCGGCGAACTGGCTGTGGCCGTTGTGCGCGAGCGACAGGTAGCGGCCGCCGCGGTCGTGGAACTCCTTGATGCGCGAGAGGTCCGTGCCGATCGGGTACGCGTTCTCGACGCCGATGAGTGCGACCTTCCGGCCCGACGCCGCGATGCGCCGCACGTCGGCAGCCGTCAACGCCAGTCCGATGCGATCCGGCGCGATCTGTTCGGTGAGCCTGTGGATCGCGTCGAACTTGTCGATCGCACTCGCGTACGCCTTGTCGTACCCCTCTTGGGTCAGCGGTCCCTGGCCCACGTAGACGATGAAGAACGCGGCGTCGAGGCCACCCTTCTCCATCTTCGGAAGGTTGACCTGCGTGTCGATGGCGCTCGCGTAGCCCTTCGGTCCGGCCACGAAGTTGCGCGGGTCGATGTCCACGTGTGTGTCGAGCGTGATCACGCGCTCGTGGATCGCGCGGGCCCGTTCGACGAGCGCCGGGTCGGCCGGCTGAGCGGAAGCATCTGCGGCAAGAGCCAGCAGGGCGGCGAGAGCGAAGACGGTGAACGGAACGCGGAGACTCATGGGTCAGGATTGTACGGCGCGCCGGTCAACGGAAGTCGCGGCTCTTGATCGATTCGCGCATCCTGACGGCGCGCGGGACCCACAAGCGTCTGGCGATCAGGTGGACGACATTGTCCTTCGATTCGATCGTCCCTGTGACGCCGAGCAGGGCAGCGGTCCGCGCGACCACCGAGAACGCCTCGAATATACGGGCCCAGATCACCAGATTGACCGAGCCTGTCTCGTCCTCGAGCGTCATGAACGTCACGCCGGAGGCGGTCTGCGGACGCTGGCGGTGCGTGACGACGCCGGCATACCGCACGGTGGTTCCCGACGGCATCTTCTGCGCGGTGTCGGCATCGCAGATCCCCTGACGCCTGAGCGCGTGCCGCAGCGCCGCCATCGGATGTCCACGCACGCTGTGCGAGGACGCCCGGTAGTCCCATGCGACAGTCTCTCCCGCGTCGAGCGGCAGGAACGCCGGCACGGGTACCTCCCGCGCAGCTGCAAGCGCCAGCGGCAGGCGCGCATCGAGCACGGCACCGGGCATCTCCCACAGTGCAGCGCGGCGCGACGCGTCGAGGCTCTCGAACGCACCCGCTTCGGCCAGCGCGTCGAGCGCCTGCCGCCCGAGCCCGGTTCGTCGTGCCACGTCGGCCAGCGACGCAAACGGCGCATTCGCACGCGCGGCGAGGAAGCGGTCGCCATCCTTCAGAGCGAATCCCTTCACGAAGCGAAGTCCCATCCGCACCGCGAATCGGCGATCGTGCGCATCGTCGACCGACTCACAGCCGCACGACGCCGGCCGTTCGACCTCCTCGAGCGTGCAATCCCATGCGCTCGCCTGCGCGTGCACCGGCCGCACATCCACACCCTGCCGCTTGGCGTCCTCGATGATCGTGGCGACCGAGTAGAAACCCATCGGCTGCGCGTTCAACAACCCGCACGTGAACTCGGCCGGGTAGTGCCGCCGCAGCCAGGACGATGCGTAGCTGATGATCGCGAACGAGGCGGCGTGGCTTTCGGGGAATCCGTATTCGCCGAAGCCCAGGATCTGCTGATAGACGCGCTCTGCGAACTCCGGCGCGATGCCCTTGGCCACCATGCGCGTCACCAGCCGCTCCCTGTGCTGCGCGAGACGGCCCGATCGACGCCACGCGGCCATGTCGCGACGCAACTGGTCCGCCTCGCCTGGCGTGTAGTCTGCCGCGACGATCGCCAGCCTCATGACCTGCTCCTGGAAGAGCGGCACGCCAAGCGTTCTTGCGAGCACCGGCTTCAGGCAGTCGTGCGGATAGATGACGTCCTCCTCGCCTTTCCGCCGCCGCAGGTACGGATGGACCATGCCTCCGACGATGGGGCCGGGACGCACGATGCTGATCTGGATGACGAGGTCGTAGTAGTTCCTGGGGCGCAGCCGGGGCAGCATCGACATCTGCGCGCGCGACTCGATCTGGAAGACGCCGACGGTCTTCGCTTCACCAATCATGTCGTAGGTCGCCTTGTCGTCTGCCGGGATCGAGGCCATCGACAGATCCACGCCACGATGACTGGCCAGCAGGCGAAAGATGCGATCGAGCTGCGTCAGCGCGCCGAGTCCCAGGATGTCCACCTTGAACAGCCCGATCGCTTCCACATCGTCCTTGTCCCACTGAATGACGGTGCGATCGGCCATCGTGGCGTTCTCGATGGGCACGATGTCGTGTACCGCTTCGTGTCCGAGAAGGAAGCCGCCGGGATGGATCGAGAGATGCCGCGGTGCTTCGAGAATGTCGCTGCTCAACTCCAGGAGATGCCGATGGAGCGGCGCCGCCGGATCGAGCCCCACGTCGCGAAGCGTGTTGATGGACACCTTCGCGTGATGCGACAGCAGCTTCGACAGTCGATCGAGTGCCGTCTCCGACAGGCCGAGCGCCTTGCCGACATCACGTACCGCCGACCGTGGCTGATAGCGGACGACGTTGGCCACCATCGCCGCGTGCCGGCGCCCGTACTTCTCGTAGATGTGCTGGATGACTTCCTCGCGCCGCTCGTGCATCACGTCGAGGTCGATGTCCGGTGGCTCGTCGCGTTCCCTTGAGAGGAACCGCTCGAAGAGCAGCTGGACCTTCAGGGGATCGACAGCGGTGATGCCGAGTGCATAGCAGACCACCGAGTTGGCCGCCGACCCTCTTCCCTGACAGAGAATCTCCTTCGACGCGCAGAACGTGACGACGTCGTGCATCGTCAGGAAATAGCCGCCGTAATCGAGCTCGTCGATGAGCGCGAGTTCCTTGTCGAGCTGTTCGGCCACCGACCCGGGTATCTCGCCGCCGTATCGTTTCCGCGCCCCTTCGCAGGACAGGTGACGAAGCCACGAGGAAGACGTCATCCCGCCGGGCACGTACTCGGCGGGATAGCGATACCGGAGCTGATTCAGCGAGAAGCTGCAGCGCGATGCGACGTCGATCGTGCGCGCGACCGCCGTGGGGTCGTCGGCAAAGAGCGTCGCGAAATCCTCATGGCCGAGGAGCGCGTGTCCGGCGTTCGGCTTCAACAACCGGCCCGCTGAATGCACGGTGACGCCGTGACGGATGCAGGTCATCACATCCTGCAGCGCGCGCCGCGCGGGCTCGTGATACAGCACTTCGACAGCCGCCACGACGGCAAGACCGTAGCGGGCCGATCGTGCTCGCAGGCGCGCCTCTTCAGCGGTTTCCGTGTCGCGACGATGACGCGCGGCCATCGCGTACAGCCGATCGCCGAACGCGTCGCACATCGTGCCTGCGACTGCGTCGATCTCCTCGTCGGACTCGCGCACGAGCATGCTGGTGTCGCCACCCCAGAGCGCGAGCAGTCCGGCGGCATGGCCGCACACCTCATCCCACGTGACCAGCGACTCTCCCTTCGGCCGTCGCCGACGGCCGATCGTGATGAGGCGACAGAGATTCGCGTAGCCTCCGCGATCCTGTGCGAGCAGGACGATGGTGGATGTGACCGTCGTCGCATCGACGGCGCCGACAGTGACCTGTGCGCCAACAATCAGATGACGGCCACGCTGCTTCGCTTCGACGTGCGCGCGAACGATGCCGTAGACGCCGTCGCGATCGGTCAGGGCCAGCGCCTGAAGGCCGAGCGTGTCCGCCGTTTCGACCAGTTGTTCCGGGTGGCTGGCACCTTCGAGGAACGAACCGTTGCTCTTGCACCACAGGGGAACGTAGGGCTGTGCAGTCACTCCACACACCCCTGAAGGAAGAAACGCTTGTGGCGATGGTCGAAGTAGACCCACAGCAACGTGCCGTCGCCGGTCGGCGCGAAGTAGTAATCGCGACGGACACCGCCACTGCCGATCCACCACCCGCCAGACACGGTATAGGGGCCAGAGATGGAGCTCGACGAACGCCCTGTCGACAGCCGGAAGTCCGGAGCCAGTGGAATCGCCGGCGTGTAGATCCGCCTCACGAGTGGACGCGCCGTCACAACGACGGGCGACGCACGCAGCGGGATCCGATCGAGAGGCTCCCATTCGAACCTGGCGCCAGGCAGATGCGCGTTGCCGATGCGCGCGCGTACGACGGCACGTTCGCCGAACTCGGCGCGCAGCCGTGCGAATGCCTGATTGGCCAGTTCGGGATCACGCCGCGCATGATGCGGGAACAGCCGGCGCTGTTCGGACGTGTCGGGACATGTCGTGGGCGTGATCCGCAGCGTCGTGATGCCTGCCCGCAGGCGCAGCGCGTCGAGGCGCAGGCGGACGAGCGTCAGCAGTTGCGTGACGTCGAGGGTGGACGTCGCCGGACGCACGTGCTCGGTCAGCGTCGTGCGATTGTCGAGCGTCATGCACAGCGTGAGGGCGACGATGGTGTGCGCCTGCGCGTCGATCGCGGCGACGAGCGAATCGAGCAGGCGCTTGACGATGAAGATCAGCCGTTCGGTGCTGATCTCCGGCGTGTCGAAGTGGATCAGCCGTGTCTGCGGTTCGTCCGGCGGGACGGGTGCGAGCGGTGCCCATCGGTGTCCGCCCGCCAGCTGATACACCGCGTGCGCCGACGCGCCGAATCGCTGCCGGATGCCGTCGGCCGGCAACTGCAGGAATCCGCCCATCGTCTCGATGCCGAGTGCGGCCAGTCGCGTGAGGGCATCGGGATCGAGATCGATGGACGACAGCGGCACACGCTGGACCGCGGCATGTTCCTCGTTCGCGTCCTCGCACACGGTGATGCCCTGATGACATTTCGCCAGGGCGTAGACGCCGAACCGCGTGAACCCGACGGCGACGGCGGCGCGCATCCCGGCGCGCCGCATCTCGAGGCGGACCGCCTGCGCCCAGTCGCGCAGCGAGGGATAGAGCCTGTTGAGCCCCTGCGCATCGAGCCAGAAGACGCCGGGCATGTCGGTCGACGGCTCGACGTGCGGTGAATGGCGTCGCAGGCGATCGGCGAGCTCGCGCGTGTGCTGCGCGAGCTGCGATGGCGCGACGACGCCGGCCCGAAGATCGCTGGCCAGGGCGAGCGCCGTCGCATACCGCTGGCCGGGACGTACGCCACGTTCGCAGGCACGCGCGTTCACGAACTGCACGAGCGCCTGTGGTGTGTCGGCTTCGACCACCGCGCACGGCAGGCGCATCCATTCCGCCCGATCCTTCAGGAGGAGCTGGAGCGGGAGCACGGGAAGATCAACGCATGCCCACCGATCCACGGCATGCCTCCACGTGACGCCATCCCGGTGCGCGGCGCTTGTCCTTGAGGGCGCGGACGCACACGTCGTAGCGTCCGGTGCACGCGCTCCACTGCGCCTCGGCACGCAGCGAAATCAGCGAGTTGATCGACGCGGCGTCCGGCGACTTCTTCGTCAGCATCAGCACGGCTGCGTGATGCGTGCGCGCAAGGGCCAGGAGTCGCATCAGCAGCGGCACCGGCAGCGCGTGCGGTGATGGCTCCGGGCGGGCACGCGCCGTGTCGCTGGACAGGTCGACCACCACGAGCCCGAAGCCGCCCGAGCGGACGAGGTGTTCGGCAGCCCGTCCCGCGGCGCGCGCGTGGTCGAGGCGCACCACCGGCAGCGACTCGACGTCCACGCCGCCGGCCGCCACGTCTGGCGGGAAGAACATGCCCTGTCCGCACGTGACCCATGCCGGCCGATCGCCACAGAGCTGCGCCTCCAGCACGAGCCCGAACGCCGCCGTCAGGCGCGCCGCCGCCTGCTGGCCCGACAGTTCCACCAGGCGGCCCGCCAGATCGCTCAACTGCCAGAGCGGCGGATGAGCCGGCTCGGGAAGCACCGGTGCCGACGCGGCGGCAAGCGGGTCGAGGCGCGGAGCGAGGGCCAGCATGGGGCCCTCTACTATAGCGAAAATAAAGCGAATGTGCGACGTCTAGGACGCACTCAGCGCGAGGAGCTCGTCCAGTTGCGCGAACGTCTCGACCATCGCATCCGCCGCCCCGGTCCCGGCAGCGTCGAGCGCGTCCTTCGAGGAATAGAGCTCGTGCAGGACCAGCAGCGTCCTGCCCTCCGTTTCCTCGAATGTCACAGTGGTGACAGACCCACTCTCACCGCCTTCCTCATTGGTCCACACGAGGCGCGTGTGCGGTGTCACTTCGCGGTACGTGCCGAAGAACGCCATCCCATCGGGTTCGAAC
>CAYRAE010000168.1:0-6936 GCA_964422175.1 uncultured Luteitalea sp.
GTTGGCGTGCCGTCGCGATCGAAGATGGCCTGACGCGGCAGCGAGAGCACACCCTGCAGCGGCGTCCCTTCGATCGTCACGCGCGCGGTGCGGCCGGCGTCGGCTCCGGCCTCGGTTCCCGCCATCTTGAAGGTGACGTCGAATTCGCGCTGCGTGGACGCCCTGAAGAATCCGCCGCGGTCGGCCATGCCCGCCACCGTGGCGACAGTCGCGTTGGCAGGTGCGCGCGTGCTGCCATCGAGCTGGATCGACGCCTTCTGTCCCACCTTCACGCTGGCGGCGAGCGATTCCGGAACCCGCGCCCGCACGTGGATGGCGGTCGGGTCGAGCACCATCAGCACGGGACGGCCGGGGAACACGACGTCGCCTTCGCGATAGTCGGGCAGCGACATGCCGGAGAAGAACACGCCGCCGCTCGCGTCCTGGTTCTGGCGTACGGCGACGATGCCGCCGAACGGCGCCGTGACGCGCATCTGTTCGATGGCCAGCCTGGCGCGATCGCGGGCGAGGATGGCCTTCTGCCGCTTCTCGTCGGCCACCGCGCGCGCGGCCTGGCTCGTCTGGGCACGCGACTGGACGTCCTCTTCGATCTGCGCGAGTTTGCGGCGCGACTCCTCGAGCGTGAGTTGGTTCTTGCGCGCGTCGACCTCGGAGAGCAGCTCGTTGGTGGTCACGTCGAGTTCCGCGCGCTTGACGTCGAAGCGGGCCTTCAGCAGGTTGACCTCGTCCTGCGCGGCCTGCACCTGCCTGTCGGCGTCGAGCTTCTCGATCTCGAGCGTCGCCTCGGTGACCTCGCTTTCGCTGATCTCGAGCGTGAACTCCTGTTCGGCCGTGTCGAAGCGCATCACTGTCGCGCCCGCGTCGACGCGGGCGCCCGTGGGCAGCAGTTCCACGAGCCGCAGGCTGCCGCCGACGGCTGGCGCGGTGACCAGTTGCGAGCGCGTGGCGACGAACTCGCCCGCGGTGTAGACGTCGGCGCTGATGTCTCCGCGCTGCACCTGCGTGGTCGGCACCGATGCGTTGCCTGATGCCGTCGTGCAGGCCGTCGTCGTGACGGCGAATGCCGCGAATGCCGTCGTCATGAGCGTGGCGGCGAGCGCGCGGCCTGTCATCGTGTGCGTCCTTCGAGGGCGGCGAGGCGCTCTTCAGCGTCTGGCGGAGGCGCCACTGCCACGCGTTCTCCTGGTTCGAGACCCGCGGCCACGGCCGTCACATCGTCGTTCCTGTGCGCGATGCTCACGAGGCGCGGTTCGAATCCGCGCGACGTCACGACGTATGCCACGGTGCGTCCCCCATGGGGGAACAGTGCCCGCGACGGCACGAGGATCTGATCCTCGTGACGCCCGACAGACACGCGCGCGACAGCCGTCATGCCTGGCCTGATGCGCGGTTCGTTGGCCGTCAGTTCGAGCACGAGTTCGAATCCGCGCTTCGGGGGCCAGCCGCCGCTCATGTCCGTCTTGGCGATCGTGCCGATGGACACGAGCCGCGCGGACAGATCGGCGTCGGCGATGGCGTCGATGCGGATCGTGGCCTCCTGGCCCACCGACAGGCGGCTGCGATCCACCTCGTCGACCATGGCCGTCATGCGCGCCGACGACAGGTCCGGCAGCTCGGCGATTTGCGCGCCGGCCCACGCCGAATCGCCGACCTGGAACGGGCGCTGTCCCTGGCCGAACTGCCCCGCGCGCCAGTTGTCGAGCACGACCATCAGACCGTCGGTCGGCGCCTTGATGACGAGGGCGTCCAGGCCGCGCGCCGTACGTCCGACTTCGGCCTCCGCGCGTTCGAGCTTGCCGGTGAGCCCACCGACAGTGGCTTTGGTCGCGGCGCGTCCGCTGTCCAGCACCGTGTCGGTTTCGGTGAGCTTCTGTTCCTTGTCCGAGAGCGACAGGCGGGCCTTCTGTTCGTCGAACCTCGATTGCAGTTCGCCGGCCTTGACGTCGAGGCGCGCGCGTTCGACGTCGAACTCCGCCGTCACGCGGCCCGTCGTGAGGGCCTCGAGGTCGAGCCGGCCTTCGGCTTCGGCCCTGCTGATCTCGGCATGAGACGCGCGCAGGTCCGAACGCTTCTCGTCGAGGCGCTGGCGGAGGGACGTGGCGTCGAAGGCGATCACGACATCGCCCTTGCGGACGGGCGCGCCGTTGGGCGCGAGTTCGAGGATGCGCAGTTCGCCAGCGTCCGACGGTGCCGTCAGGGACTGCGAGCGGAGCGCGCGAATCTCGCCGCGGACCGTGGCCCTGTCGTCGAAGCGGCCGCGCGTGACCTCCACTGTCTCGACGCCGCTCATGTCGGCGCCGCGCCCGAAGACGTGCCAGCCGCCCAGGCCGACCAGTGCGAGCGTGATGACGAACGCGGCCACGCGGCGCGAGGGCCGTGGCCTTGTCACGAGGGACCTCCCGCGAGCGCCACGCGGTCGCCGGCGTTGAGCCCAGACGCGATCACGGCGTGCGACGGCGTGAGGGCCGTGAGCGTCACTGCCTGCCAGCGGCCGTCGCGGATCACCCCGGACTGGCCGTCCTTCCACGCGATGGCCTGTCGAGGCAGCGCCAGCGCGCCGGGCCACGATCCGAGATGGACGTCGACGGCTGCCGAGAGATCGGGCGTGAGCACGGCGTCGCGACCGTCGACCGAGAACAGCGCCATGAGGCTGCGGACCTTCTCGGACATGCCCGGCGTGGCCACCGGCGCCAGGCGCTCGAGCCGTCCCTCGAAGCGCTTGTCGGGATACGCGTCGAGCGAGATGCTCGCGGGCAGACCGACGCTGAGCCCAGCCACGTCCGCCTGATTCACCTTCACGCGCACGCGAACGGCGCCTTCGGCCACCACGTCGAGCAGGCCGAGCCCGGTCCTGACTTCCTCGCCCTCCTGCGGTTCGCCCATGCGGCCGCCCTTCCAGATCGAGCGCAGCACCACGAGGCCGTCGAGCGGGGCCCGCACCGACAGCCGTTCCGCGTTGGCCTCGGCGTGCTGCCACGCACGCCGAGCCCTGTCGCGCCGGACCTCCAGCGTGCGGATCTCGGCCCGCGCGGCCACCTGCTTGAGGGTGTATGTCTTGCGGAGCTGCGCCAGTTCGGCCTCGCTCGATTCGCGCAGGAGCAGGTTCTTCTCGGCTTCGATGCGCGGCAGCAGGGGATTCTTGTCCACCTCCAGGCGGGCGAGGGCCAGCGCGTTCTCGGCGGTCTTGATGGCGGTGTCGTCCTTGGCGCGGGCCTCGGTCTGTTCGGCCACCTTGCGATGGACCTGCTCCTCGAGGTCGCGGAACTCCGCCTTCTTCTCGAGCGCCGTGTTCAGCTGCGCCTGGCGATCGAACTCGACGACGAGGTCGCCGGCCTTCACGCGCGTGCCGTTCGGGACGAGCCGCGTGACGACGAGGGCGTTCAGGTTCTGGCCGAGGATGCGCGGCACGACCACGGCGACGGCGTTCTCGGCCTCGACCGTGCCGTGCATGCGGACGACGTGCGAGACGTCGCGCTGCTCGACGGCGACGGTGGTTGATGCGCGCGTCTCGGCGCGGTCTGTGGGGGCGTCGGCGCGTGTGGATACACAGGCAGCCGAACCTGAGAGGCTCAGGATGATGAAGAGGGTGCGCACGGATCCGACGCCTTAGACGAGAGGAGCCGGGCAAAAGTTGGATGAATCAGCTCGCCGGGGCCCTGAGCGTCTTGATGAATTGCGCGAGGAGGTCCTGGTCGAAATGCGACGCCATGTGCGTCGACATGAGGTGGAGGGCGTCCACGGGCTTCATGGCGCGCTGGTAGCTCCTGTCGCTGGTCATCGCGTCGTAGACGTCGGCGATGGCGGCGATGCGGCCGAACAGGTGGATGTGCTGTGGTTCGAGGGCCCGGGGGTAGCCACGGCCGGACAGCCGCTCGTGGTGCTGCGACACCACGACCATGCCCAGCGACCCCATGCGGCCGTCGTGCTGGAGGATGTGCTCGCCGCGCGTCACGTGGGTGCGCATGAGCGCCATCTCCTCGTCCGTGTAGGCGCCAGGCTTCACGATCAGTTCCCGGGGCAGCTCGCTCTTGCCGATGTCGTGCAACAGGCCGCCGAGGGCCAGATCGCGCAAGTCCGTCGAGTTGCGCACGCCCGCGGCGTAGGCGAGACCGGTGGCGAAGACACCGACGTTCATCGAGTGGCGCACCGTGTCGTAGTCGCGCGCCATCAGCGCCGCCATGTGGCCGAGCGCCTCCTGTTCCTTCACGAGCAACTGCACGGTCTGCTGCGCCACGCGACGCGTTCGGGGCACCGCCTCCGTGTGCCGCGGGTCCACCATCACCGATTCCAGCGTCGTCTGGGCGGCCGACTGGAGGAGCTCCACCTTGCGCGGCGTGGCGATGGTCGGGTTGGACAGGAGCGTTTCGAGATGCCGTTCGACGTAGTGCTCGTAGCGCCGCCGCTCGTCGCCTTTCAGCCAGAGGGTCTGGACGTTGTTGGCGAGCAGGCGTGCGTGATGCGCCGTGGTGAACTCGAGGTCGGGCCCGCGGAAGAGGACGAAGTGGCCGGGGGAGGTCTGCAGGTGCAGGTGGAAGTCGACCAGTGAATCGACGACGAGGCCGTCGAGGTGCACGGGGATGTACAGCGGCCGCACGTGGCCGAACGCCGCGCGTACCGACCCGTCAGGGGAGTCGGACACAGCAACGCGCGCGCGGGCCGAGACAGCCATACTGGCCCGTACTGCAATTCCTGCGCCCGGGAGCAAGGGGCACCGGCGCGGCCCGAACGCGTGTCGCAGGCAGGCGGGCTGACGGTTCTGCAACGTCAGGGACGGAAATGTGATCACGGCCGGGCACCGATCTCCGGGCACCGGGCACCGTTCTCCTGGCACCGGGCACCGGGTACGGCGTGGGTTGCCACGTCCCTGAACGCTCCATCCCTCTTCCTGCTTCCCGTCCTCCACTTCCTCCGTCCGCATTCCTCCCTCCTGCCGCCGCAACGCTGCTTCTGTTACGTTTGTGCACATGGAGGAGGCAGCAGCAGCGCCGGAGGGAGTCGGGGCGTTCACGGACACCTGGCGACTCCCGCACCTGTCGGAACCCGACTACTCACAGCCCCTGCTCGCGATCACTGACGCGCAGCGCCATCGGATGCTGGATCTGCTCGTGCTGATGTACGGGCAGGAGGCGGCCGAGGAGACGATGCCGGACCTCGAGCGGTTGATGCGCGTCTACTACGCGCACAAGCCGCCGGCGCTGCTCGCGGCCGACGCGACGTTCCGCGCCGCCGATCGCTTCTCCGAACGCGACATCGTCCTCATCACCTACGGCGACCTGCTCACGTCGCCGGGACGTCCGCCGCTGCAGGTGCTTGCGAGCTTCCTGCGGCGCTTCATGCGCAGTTCGATCAATACGGTTCACATCCTGCCGTTCTTCCCGTATTCCTCGGACCGCGGATTCTCGATCGTCGACTACGAAGAGGTCGACCCGCGGCTGGGGTCATGGGACGACATCGCCGCGCTCGCGTCGGAATTCCGTCTCATGTTCGACGGCGTCTTCAACCACGCGTCGAGCCGCAGCCGGTGGTTCCAGCATTTCCTGAATGGTCGACCGGGTTACGAGGACTTTTTCGTCGCCTTCAACACGAAGGACGCCATCTCGCCGGACTATCTGCGGCTGATCCTCCGTCCGCGCACGTCCGATCTGCTCACGCCTTTCCGGACGATCAACGGCCAGCGCTACGTCTGGACGACGTTCAGTCCCGACCAGGTGGACCTGAACTTCCGCAACCCGCGCGTGCTGATGCGCGTGGTGGCGATCCTCCTGTCGTACGTCCAGCGCGGCGCCGACATCGTCCGTCTCGACGCCGTCACCTACATCTGGCGCGAACTCGGGACCAGTTGCGCGCACCTGCGCGAGACGCATGCCGTCGTGCAGCTCTTTCGCGCGATCCTCGACGTGGTGGCCCCGCGCGTCGCCTTGATCACGGAGACCAACGTTCCGCACGCCGACAACATCGGCTACTTCGGCAACGGCTCCGACGAGGCGCAGCTCGTGTACAACTTCGCGTTGCCGCCGCTGGTGCTGCACTCGTTCCACACGGGATCGTGCGACACGCTCTCGCGGTGGGCGCGTACGCTCACGCCGATCTCCGATACGGCCAACTACTTCAACTTCCTGTCGTCGCACGATGGCGTCGGCCTGCTCGGAGCGCGCGCGATTCTCACGGAAGACGAGATCGCGTCGCTCGTCGATCGCACGCTCGCGCATGGCGGGTTCGTGTCGTATCGCTCCAACGGCGACGGCACGCAGAGTCCGTACGAACTGAACATCGCGTGGTACAGCGCGCTCAACAAGGATGGCAACGGCGAATCGCAGGCGCTGCAGGTGGCGCGATTCCTCGCCGCGCGCTCGATCCCGTTCGCCATGCGCGGCGTGCCCGGCATCTATCTGCCGACGCTGTTCGGCGCGCGCAACGACACCGACGCCGTGCTGCAGGGCGCCGAGAAGCGCAGCATCAACAGGCGCACGTACGAAGAGGCGTCGCTGATGCGACTGCTCGACGATCCCGAGTGCTGGGTGTCGCAGGTCGCGCGCGGCATGCGCCGCATGGTGCGGCGCCGCATCGCGCAGCCGGCGTTCCATCCCAACGCCTCGCAGACGGTACTGGACGCGGGTACGGGCGTGTTCGCCCTGCTGCGTGAACGGCCTGGCGTGCAACGGCTCATCGCGCTCACCAACGTCACCGACCAGCGCGTGCGCGTGCGCCTGCGCGCCGAGGACATCGGCGACGACACCGTGTGGCGCGACGTGCTCGGGACGGCGCGATATCAGGTGGCCAACGGTGTGCTGTCTGTCGCCCTGCCGCCCTACGGCGTCGCCTGGCTGAGCGCGAGCTGACGGAGAGAGCAGGGCTCACGGCTTACGGCTTACGGCTTACGGAAAAGGCGAAAGGCGGAGACTCGTTGCCGGCGCCCGGTGCCCGGTGCCCGGTGCC
>CAYRAE010000168.1:6946-7917 GCA_964422175.1 uncultured Luteitalea sp.
CCGGTGCCCGCTCTATTCGTGCTGTAATCGGATGATGGTTCGTGCAGTCGTTGTCGCCGTGTTGTCGACTGGCGCTGCCGTGGCTGTGGCGCAGCCTCGTCCGCCTGCGTTCCTCGACTCGGCGCCACTCGAGCCCAGGCTCACCACGCCGCACCTGTCGGCCGAAGCGCGAGGGCCCGTACGCATTGGTGCGGACGGGCGCGGCACGGTCACGGTCGTCGTCACGCCGAAGCCGAAGATGCACGTCTACGCGCCTGACGAGAAGGGCTACGTCCCGTTCAGCGCCGCGGTGGCGCCGGCGTCGAGACTCACGCCTGGCAAGGTGGTGTATCCGACGTCCGAGGTGTACGTGTTCCCGCCGACGGGCGAATCGTCGCGCGCGTACATGAAGCCGTTCACCGTGACGTACGCCTTCACGCTGACCGCGGAAGGCCAGGCGCGCCTCGCGGCCGACAAGCAGGTGCCCGGCATCGTCAGTCTGCGCTATCAGGCCTGCGACGACACGGTGTGCTACAGGCCAACGACAGGGGCGTTCGTTTTCAGCATCGTGCCGTAGGGCCGGCTCTCCGAGCCCGGCCATCTGGCTCAATGCACTTCGGTCGGGCGTGCGGGGACGTACACGCTGAGGTCGGCCTCACCGAAGGCGGCGCCCACGATGCGCGCGACTTCGACGCGGGCGTCGTTGAAGCAGGCCCCGCCCGAGTGACGCTCCACGGTTGCGGGTGCCAGCGCGGTGGCCGTCTCGCCGTTCAGCGTGCTCTTCCGCCAGAGGCCCTTCGGCAGGCTCACCACACCCCTGGCGATGCGATCGCTGACGTGCGCGATGCAATGCACGTCGCCGAGTGCGTTGAAGACGCGGACGGGATCGCCGTCGGTGATGCCACGGAGTTCGGCGTCGGCACTGTGGATCAGCAACCGCGCGACGTTGCGGCGCAACTGGCCGAACGTCGAGCTCACCGTCTTCTCGCTCG
>CAYRAE010000169.1:0-1094 GCA_964422175.1 uncultured Luteitalea sp.
TCCTTCACGCGCTCGAAGAACGGCTTCTCCTCGTCGGCACCGTCGGTGGCGCGGGCGTGGCCGGTGTCGGCGGGCAGTACGGCACGCAGTGCCTCGAGCGCGTCGCGCACTTCACGTGACGGCTTCTTCGGCACCCGGACGGCGATCGTCACGTGCAGATCGCCATGCCCGCGGCCCGAGACGTTGGGCATGCCCTTGCCGCGTACGCGGAGGCGTGTGCCTGGTTGCGTACCTTCCGGGACTTCGAGGGCGTGCGTGCCGTCGAGCGTGGGCACGTGCACCGTGCCGCCGAGTGCGAGCGTCGTGAACTGCAGCGGGACTTCGCAGTGCAGGTCGTCGCCATCGCGCTGGAAGAACTCATGCTCGGCGACGTGGAAGACGACGTAGAGATCGCCCTGGGGACCGCCGCCCGTCCCGTGTTCGCCCTCGCCGCCGATGCGCATGCGCTGGCCGGTGGCCACGCCTGCCGGAATGCGAACCGTCAGCTTTCGCTCGCGCGTCACGCGGCCGGCACCTCGACACGTGCCGCACGGCGAGGCGATCACTCGCCCCGTACCGCGGCAGTTGCCGCACGGCCGCGCCACGGTGAAGAACCCCTGCTGATGACGGAGCTGTCCCGACCCGCCACACTGGCCGCACGACTCGGGTGACGTGCCGGCCGCCGCGCCCGACCCCTGACAGGTCTCGCACGTTTCTTCGCGCGGGATCTGCAGCTGCATCTCGTGGCCGCGCGCCGCCTGCTCGAACGTGATCTCGAGGTCGTAGCGGAGATCGGAGCCGCGCCGGGGGCCGCCGCGCCGCCGGCCGCCGCCGAAGATGTCGCCGAACCCGAACGCGTCGCCGAGGCCGCTGAACAGATCGCCGAAGTCTGAGAACGTGCTCGGATCGAACTGCGGACCGCCGTTGCCCACGCCCGCGTGACCGTAGCGGTCGTACGCGGCGCGCTTGTCGGCGTCGCCGAGCACCGCGAACGCCTGCGCGGCCTCCTTGAACTTCTCCTCGGCCGTGTGATCGCCCGGGTTCCGATCCGGATGGTACTGGAGCGCCAGCTTGCGGTACGCGCTCTTGAGCTCCCGCTCCGACGCGTCCCTGGC
>CAYRAE010000169.1:1194-7752 GCA_964422175.1 uncultured Luteitalea sp.
GTGTGTCGTTCATGAAGCGTCTCCGCTCGCTGCATCGCCGATCAGCACGCGCGTGACGGCGCGCGAGGCGCTGTCGACGGCGGCGATGGATCGGGAGTACCGCATGCGTGTCGGGCCGATCACGCCGATCAGGCCCTGACGTCCGCTGTCGGAGTACGTCGATGCCACGAGGCTCAGGTTCTGCAGGCCGGGCTCGGTGTGTTCGGTACCAATCACCACCGTGAGCCCGGGCCCGTCGAGGTATTCGCTGAGGATCTGCACCAGCCGGTGCTTCTCCTCCATCATCGCCAGCAGCGCGCGCAGCGTCGCCACCGGAACGCGGACATCGTCTGCCGTGCCGTCCTCGAGGAGCGAGGGCGTGCCGTGCGCGAAGAACTGCGTCTCCGCGGCGACGTCGTCCAGCGTGTCCGACGCGAGGCGCAACGCGCGGGCGAGCAGGCGATCGTAGAGTGCGCGGTCCTCCCGGAGCCGCTGCACGATGTGCTCGCGGACCTCGGCGATCGGCAGGCCGGCGAACTCCGCGTTCAGGTAGTTGGCAGCCTGCGGCAGTTCGGAGGGCTGCACGGGATCGGCGACCTCGACGACCTTGTGCGTGAGCTGTCCCGAACCCGCGATGACCACCACGAGCACGCGCCGCGCGTCGAGCGCCACGAGGTCGATGTGCTTGAGGGTCGCCTCCTGACCGCCCGGAGCGATCGCGAACCCCATGTGATGCGACGCACGCGAGAGCTCCTGCGAGACGTTCTCCAGCAGTTCACCCATTCCCCCCGCGCGCCTGAGGCGGCCTTCGAGGTCGGTGACGGCGCGCGACGGACGACGGCTGTGGAGCAGCAGGTCGACGTAGAAGCGATAGCCCTGATCGGTCGGGATACGTCCAGCCGAGGTGTGCGGCTGGCGGACGAAGCCGAGCTCTTCGAGGCGTGCGAGCACGCTTCGCACGGTGGCCGACGACACGTCGAGGCCGCTCTCGCGCGCCAGCCAGAGCGACGAGACAGGCTCACCGCGCTCGATGTAGGCGCGCACCAGCGTGGCCAGCAGTCGCTGGTAGCGCTCCGGCACATCCGCCGGCAGCCCGCTCGATCGAGAGGAGTTCACCATTAGCAGTCGAGGACACAGAGTGCCAACCACTGGAGTATAGCAGGCCGGCGCGATGCAGGGCCGGGCTCGGAGAGCCGGCCCTACCGACTGCGGCGATAGGTAGGGTCGGCCCTCCGGGCCCGACCCTACGAAGGACGGGACCGTCAGCGACGTCGCGCGAGGACGGCCCGGGCGAGGCGCTCGATGTCGTCCATGTCGTTGTAGATCTGGGCGGAGATGCGGGCGCGGAGGTGGCCGTGGGCGGCGTGAATGGGGATCTCGATGCCGTCTTCGAACAGCAGGGCATCGCGCAGCCGGCCGGCGTCTTCGCGCGTCGAGCCGAGGGCGGCCGGCAGGCCGACGTTGACCATCGTGCCGATCAGCGCGTCCGGCGTGTCGAACGGCACGTCCCAGCGTTGCGCGACGTGCCTGGCGGCCTGCATGGCCAGCCCGTGGTTGTAATCACGTACGGCCTGCACGCCCCATTCCTCGAACAGCGCCATCGCCGCCGGTACCGACAGGTGCGGCGAGGGATCCCGCGTGCCCTGCAGATCGAACGTCGTCGTGAACGACTCGTCGAGACCCCATGAGATCACGGCCGGGTGCAGCCCTGCCTGTCGCGCCGGTGGGGTCCACAGGATGCCGCTCGCGCGGGGCACCCACATCCACTTGTGCAGGTTGCCGACGTACCAATCGACGCCGAGCGACGGGATGTCGACGCCGAATGCACCCGGCGCGTGTGCGGCGTCCACGAGCACCGCCACGCCTTTCGCCTTCAGGCCTGCCGCGATGCGGGCGACGGGCAGGACCAGTGCAGATTCCGGCGTGACGTGGTCGATCACGGCAAGCCGGGTGCGCGGACCCGCGGCATCGACGATGGCATCAGCGAGATCGTCGACGCGCCACGGCCAGGGCGTGGTGACAACGCGCACCTCGGCGCCGCGCTCGCGCGCCGCGAAGCGCGCGGTGTTGGCCACCGCACCGTAGCCGAGGTCGGTGATGAGCAGCTCGTCGCCCTGCGCGAACGGGAACGAACGCAGCACGGCGTTGACGCCTGTCGTCGCATTGTCGACGAACACGAGATCGTCGCCGCGCGCCCCGAACCACGTCGCGACCACCTCGGCGGCCTGCCGAAGACGAGGCATCCCATGGCGCGACGGGCCGACGGACGTGAGCGGCGACGTCAGTTCACGAAGGAGGTATTCACTGGGACGCCGCTCGATCTCGTCGCGAATGGCCTGCTGCACGGCGAGCACGCGGCGTGGCGTCACGCCGACGGTGCCGTGATTCAGGTACGCGATCCCGGGATCGAGCGGGAACTCGGAGAGCCAGCCCCGGCCGAAGGGCACGGTCACATCAGGATCTCGACCTTGCCCTTCGTCTTGAGCGACTGCACGAAGGACTGCATGAGCTCCTGCTGCTTCTGCTGACGGAGGGCCTGCGCGATTCTGTCGCTCACCTCGGCGAGGGGCACGGTCCGCGCGTCGCGCCGCTCGGCGCCCTTGATGATGTGGTAGCCGAACTCGGTCTCCACGACAGGGCTGACGTCGCCGGGCTTGAGTGCGAACGCGGCGTCTTCGAACGGCTTCACCATCTGGCCGCGCGGGAAGAAGCCGAGGTCGCCGCCGGCAGGCGCGCTGCCGTCGTTGGAGTGCTCCTTGGCGAGGGCCGCGAAGTCTGCGCCGCCCTTGATCTGCTTCAGCAGATCGTCGGCCTTGGTCTTCGCTGCCGCCTTGGCCTCCGGCGTGTCGGCCTTCAGGAGGATGTGGCTGGCGCGCACGGCCTCGGGCTGCATGAAGAACTGCGGGTTCTTCTTGTAGAAGTCCGCGATGTCGGCGTCGGTGACGACGGCGTTGGGCTCGACTTCGCTCGTGAGCAGCTTGTCCACGGCCAGACGCTGCCGCGCTTCGGTGCGCAGATCGGCTTCGGTCATCTTGCGCGCGGCAAGGGCCTGGGCGAACGCCTCGGCGTTGGGCGCCTGCTGCTTCATCTGCGCGATGCCCTCCGCGACCTCGGCGTCGGTGGCCTTGATGTTGCGCGCGGCTGCTTCCTGTTCCAGCAACCGCATCTCGACGATCTGGTCGAGGATGCCGCGATAGATCTCGCTGCGGCGCTCCGCCGGAATCTGGTTGCCGACGTTGGCCTCGAGATTCCGGATCGCCTTCTCGAGTTCCGCGGCGGGGATCTCGCTGCCATTCACGCGTGCGACGACAGCGGGCAGCACGTCGGGGACGGGCTTGACCGGCGGCGGCGCGGGCGCCTCGGCAGCCGGAGTCGCGGCCGCGTCAGTGGCCGGTTGCGTCGCGCCAGGTGTTTGCGCTTCGGCGGCCGTGGACTCGGTCTTGTTGCAGGCGACGCCCAGCGTGAGGGCGAGGAGGACGGGAACGGCGTACTTCAAAGGGCAACCTCGAAGAGAAGAGACGACAGAGCAGTATACGGCAATGACGAATGCCGAATGACGGAAATGCCGCGATGCCGCGAATGCTTGCCGCGCCGTAGCGCCTCGGCGCGAAGGCGGGACGTTCGTCACTCCGGGACGGGCGGGAGGGCGATCTGCTGGGGTGGCGGGAACTGGAGCAGCGACGGCATGTTCGTGAGCGTGCCGCCTGGAACACCCATGTGGACGTAGCAGAGCGCATTCGGCTCGGTGCCTGCCAGGAACGCCTCGTTGAAGACCTTCTCGCAGAACGGACCCGCCCGCCCGCCCGTGTCCTTGTCGATCTCGGCGAACGTCACGCCGCTCGGCACGGAGAACGGCTGGTTGCGATGGCCGGCGAGCGCGCGCTTCATGAACGCCGTCCAGATGGGCAGGGCCGCCTGCGACCCGCTGAGCCCCACGGGTGTGTTGTCGTCGAGGCCCACCCACACCACCGTCAGCAGCTCCGGCGTGAAGCCGATGAACCAGGCGTCGCGCAGGTCGTTGGTCGTGCCGCTCTTGCCTGCCGCATCGAGAGCGAATCCCGCCGCGCGCGCGCTGGCGCCCGTGCCTTCGTTGAGCACGCTCCGCATCATGTTGGTCACGAGGAACGCCGGCGCCGGCTGCGTCACCTGGCGTGGCCGGCCCATCTCGGGCAACGGTGCGGTCCCGTTGTCCACGTCGATTCGCGCGACGGCGCGCAGCGGCCTGACCTCGCCGAGATTCGGGAACAGGGTGTACGCCTCAGCCATGTCGAGCGGCGTGGCTTCGAAGACGCCGAGGGCGATCGACGGATAGGGCCTCGCCGTGAATCCCGGCTTGATGCTGCGCCACAGAGACGCGATGTGCTGATGCCCCGTCAGCTCGGCCATCTGGATGGTCGCGAGGTTGCGCGACAGCGCGAGCGCGCGCCGTGCGGTGATCGCGCCGCCGAACTCGCCGTCGTAGTTGCGAGGCGACCACTCCTCGCCGTTCACCAGGAACGTCGCCGGTTCGTCCGACAGCACCGTGGCCGGCGAGAGATCGTGGCGGCCTTCCCGCGCTGCCAGGTCGAACGCCGCCAGGTACACGAACGGCTTGAACGTCGAACCCGGCTGCCGCTTCGCGGTCGTCGCCCTGTTGTACTGCGAGCGCTGGTACGACCGGCCACCGACCATCGCGAGGATGTCCCCGGTGCGCGGATCGACGGCCACGAGCGCGGCTTGAAGGGGTCCGCGTTTCACGCCGCGCTTGGCAAACCGCGCCTCGATGTCGGCGACACCGGTGGCTACGACATCCTGGGCCAGACGCTGCAGGTGCAGATCGAGCGTAGTGTGCACGGCCACGCGCGTGGCCGAGGCGCGCATCGCGACCTGCTCGCCCACGAGCTGCGTGACGTAGTCCACGAAGTACGGCGCTTCGGCGTCGACGCTCCCGGACGCCGTGTGCAGGGTCTCGGCGATCGCCGCGTCGGCCGCGGCGCGCGTGATGTATCCGGCCTCCACCATCGCGCGCAGCACCACGTTGCGCCGTTCGCTCGCGCGTGCGGGATGGCGGGTGGGGGAGTAGGCGGCCGGCGACTGGATGATGCCCGCGAGCGTGGCGCACTCGGCGAGCGTGAGGTTGCTCACGTCCTTGCCGAAGAACAGGTGCGCGCCTTCCGCCATGCCGTGCACGGCGAACGATCCGCGCTGGCCGAGATACACGTCGTTCAGGTACAGCTCGAGGATGCGCTCCTTGGCCAGGCGCTGTTCGAGCACGAGCGACATCATCTGCTCGCGGACCTTGCGCGTGATTGTCTTGTCGGGCGTGAGGAACGAGTTCTTGACGAGCTGCTGCGTCAGCGTGCTGCCGCCCTCGAGATAGGGCTTCTCGCCGCGCACGTTCGTGATGATCGCGCCAATCGTGCGGATGACGTCGACGCCCGGATGCGCGTAGAAGCGCCGATCCTCGATTGCCAGCACGGCCTGCACGACGGCGCTCGGCAGCTGCGCGATCGGCACCTGGCGCTGACGCCCGCGTCCGCCCGGCGCCACTGCCGTCAGCAGAGGGGCTTCGAGCTCCACCTGCGTGACGGAGCCGACGCCCTCGATCTCCATCTTCGAGACCTGGCCGGCCTTGCCGGCCTTGTCGAGGGCGATCGACACCTGCACGGCGCGGCCGTGCGCCGTCCCCCCGTGCGGAATCAGCCTGACGTCCGTCGCGCGGATGTCGAACTCGCCTGATTGCGTCGCCCGTGACTTACGCGTGTAGCCGATGTCGTCGAGCCGGTCATCGAGTTCGCCGGCAGTGAGCGCCTGACCCACGCGCAGCACGAAGGGTCTGGCATAGACCCTGGGAGCGACGCGGTCGTGGAGTCCGGCGAGGCGCGCATCGACGTCTTCGGCCACGCTGCGATAGAGCCACACGAACACGCCGCCCATCACCAGCAGCGGTCCGAGCAGCACCGCGGCGGCGAGCTTGAGCCACCGGCCACGGCCGAGGCGACGCCGCGGCCGGCGGGTGGCGGTCACGAGCGTGACCGGCGCGCGATCGCGACGCGCCCGATCAGAGGTGCAGGAGCCAATGCGTGCCGCCCTCGACGGGCAGGGTCTCGTGGAGACGAGGCACGAGTGCCGGACCGAATCGGTTCATGTACCACGCCAGGCAGACGACGCGTTCCTGCGGGTGGCCGTCGGGGAACGCGAGGCGCTGGGCGTGCGTGAACTGGCGGCGCAGCGTGTCGTGACGACGCTTGGACGCCGCGATGACCTTGCCGTGCAGCCCGTGGATCTCGTGCGCCATCCGTCCCTGCGACGACTTGACCGCGCCATCGAGCGTGGGATCGAGCTCGGGTACCGCGGCGGCGAGCGCGGCCATGCGTTCCTCGACGGCCTGCTCCAGGTCGCGCAGTGCCTGCTCGATGGACGGCGGCAGCTGCGCCTCGAGCCATTCGTTCAGCACGTGCTCGTCGCGCGCCTGCAGCGTTCGCAGGGGGAGCGACGTGCGCTGCAGGAATCGTCGCGTGGCCGCGTCGAGGATCGTCCCCGTCGCGCGCGGGACGATGAGCGGCATCGGCGTCTCGTGGAAGGCGTAGACGTCGCGCA
>CAYRAE010000170.1:0-7729 GCA_964422175.1 uncultured Luteitalea sp.
CGCCGCGTGGCGCACGCTGTCGCGCACGATCGGCCACATCCTCGACTTCGCCTGAGGCGCGCGCCGTGGGTCCTGCAACGATCTGCATCAAGGGTCTGCGCCTCGACGCGTGGATCGGCGTGACGGACGAAGAGCATGCGGCGCCACGGCCGCTCATCGTCGACGTGTGGCTCGAACTCGACATCCAGGCGGCGGCCGCGTCCGATCGCCTCGACGAGACGATCGATTACCGTGCCGTCAGGGATCGCATCATCGCCGCCACCGCCAGCCCGTTCCGTCTGGTCGAGACGTTCGCCACGACGGTGCTCGACGCGGCTGTCGCCGACAGCCGCGTGCTGAGCGCCACGGTGGAAGTGCACAAGCCCAACGCGATGCGGATGGTGGACGAGGTGTCGGTTATCGCGCGGTGGTCGCGATCGAGCTGAGCGCGCGTCAGCCTCGCCGCGCGGCCTCGATCGCCGCCACGTCGATCTTCGTCATCGTCATCATGGCCTCGAACGCGCGTCTGGCTTCGTCGCCGCCGGCGTTGAAGGCGTCTGTCAGGACGCGCGGCGTGATCTGCCACGACAGGCCCCATCGGTCCCGGCACCAGCCGCACGCGCTCTCCCGTCCGCCGTTGCCGACGATCGCGTCCCAGTAGCGGTCGGTCTCCTCCTGTGAGTCTGTCGCAATCTGGAACGAGAAGGCCTCGCTGTGCGTCATTTCCGGGCCGCCGTTGAGGCCGAGGCAGGGAATGCCCACGACGGTGAACTCCACCGTCAGCACGTCGCCCGCCTTCCCGCCCGGATAGTCGGCCGGCGCGCGGTGCACGGCCGTCACGGCGCTGTCGGGGAACGTCGACGCGTAGAAGCTGGCGGCGTCGAGCGCGTCCTTGTCGTACCAGAGGCAGATGGTGTTCTTCTGTGTCATCTCGGCGTCTCTCCCGTGGGCGTCAGTCTTCGATGGTAACGCCGAGCACGGGCGCGTCTGACACCGGCGTCGGCTCCGCCGCTGTCGAGTCGGTCGTCACACAGGTCCCCGCACGATCGCGTTGCGCTGAACCCAGTCCCAGGCGGCGCCGGGCGGTGTGGACGGTGCCTGCGCGATCGGGAGGTAGAACTCGGCACCCGGCTCCATCGGCGGACCACTCGAACGCACGTCAGCCGCGATGCCGATGACCGTCCTAACTGGCGCGTCGTCGGGCCCTGGCTCGCAGCATGCGATGCGGCTTGCTGCGTCGTAGCCGTCCGGCGAAGGCGGGAAATCCGGCGGCTATACGTCGCCCCCAGGCTGATGATGGCTTGCCCTGGCTGCCATCAGCCTCACCCATGGTTGAGGTGCTGCGCGCGGCGTGGAGAAAAGATGCAGACGTCACGGTATCGCTGCGACGCATCGAGGTCATACTTGCTGGATGATTCCTGCGCCGTCAGATGTTGCTGCTCCTCCTGCTGATGCCACAGCCACCCCGAGCGGGCTCGCGTCTCTCCAGCTCGTAGCGGGCACGGGTACGACACACCCCGGCCCGCGATCACGCGTGCTGGTCCACTATTCGGGCTGGACCACCGACGGCCGCATGTTCGACAGCTCGGTGAGTCGCGGCGAGCCCATCGCGTTCGGCTTGTATCAGGTGATCGCCGGCTGGACCGAGGGCGTCCAGCTCATGGTCGAAGGCGAGACCCGCCGATTCTGGATTCCCGAGCACCTGGCCTACGGCGGACGCCCCGGCGCCCCGGCGGGCATGCTGGTCTTCGACGTCGAGCTGATCCGCATCGAGTCGTGACTGACGAACGGGTTGAAACCCGTTCGCTCCATCCCCAGGGTGCGGAGGGGGCGTCCCGCCCGACTGGCGTCTTCCCTACGCGCACCGATGGCGGGGTTGGGCTCCGCGTCTCGCGTGTGGTACTCGTCTCGTCGGAAGATGGCGGTCCACGGATCCCGGGTCACGATTCACATGGTCGCGAGCCTCGACGGCTTCATCGCGCGTCGGGATGGTCGCGTCGACTGGCTCGAAACCGAGGACCACTTCGAAGGTGGACAGACGCTGACGGCCGAAGCCGTCCAGACGTTCCTGTCGGCGATCGACTGCTACGTCATGGGCGCGCGCACGTATGAAACGGCGCTGGCGTTCGAGGCCAGAGGGCTCGGATGGGCCTATGGCGACAAGCCCACGTTCGTCCTCACCACGCGGGCGCTGCTCAAGACGCGGCCCTCGGTGGAGCTCTGTGCAGGCGATCTCGATCACCTCGTGAACACGCGGCTGAAGCCGGCGTTTTCCAGCATCTGGTTCGTGGGTGGCGGCCACGTGACCGCCGAATGCCTGCGGCGGGGCCTGGCCGACGAGGTGCGCTATTCGATCGCACCAGTCGCGATCGGCGACGGCGTCCCGTTCTTCGGCGACCTCGATCGGGATGTCGCCCTGCACCTTCTGGAAGTCACGCCTTACACGAGCGGCATGGTGGCTCTCCGCTACGAGGTGCGCAAGCCGGCGCCCTGACGGGGTTGCTCGGCTCGCGCACGGCCCGCCGATTCCTACTGTTCGCGTAGCGCCTTCAACGGGTCGGCCATTCCGGCGCGTACGGCAGGTACGAGCGCGGCGGCCACGCCAACGGCCAGAAGCACCAGAGCCGCCGCAACGAACGCTACGGGATCGAGCGCGCTGACGTCGAAGAGGAACGACGACAGGAGACGCGTGAGCAGCGCCGCGGCGATCACACCCGCGACGATGCCGACCATGATCAGTCGCGCACCATGGCCAAGGATCTGCGTGATGACGCCGGATCCCGGAAGCCCGATGGCGACGCGAATCGCCCAATCGCGGCGCCGGCGAGTGGCAAAGTGCGTCATCACGCCGTACACGCCGATCGCACCGAGGACGAGCGCCAGCCCCGTCAGCAACGACAGCAACACCACCACCTGGCGCGCCGGGCCGACGGCGGTGTCGAGCACGCGCCGCATCGTCGTGGTCTGTTGTATCGCCGCGCCTGGCGCTACGCGCGCGATGGTGCGCCGCATCGATTCCAGCAGTGTCGTCTCGGTGCCTGGTGTCGTGCGCACCAGGAACGATTGCGCATCGTCGAGCCACAGCGCCTGTGCCAGCGCGACGTATCGCACGGGTTCGGCCGCGTCGGTCAGCCGCGTCTCGCCACTATCGGCAACGACGCCGATGATGCGCGAACGGACGTCGTTGGCATCGCCGCCAATCGATCGACCGATCGGTTCGACGCCGGGGAAGTAGCGTCGCGCGAAGGCGTCGTTGATCACGACGACGCGTTCGCTGTCCGGCCTGTCGTCGTCCGAGATGAGCCGACCCTGGCGAAGGCCGATCCCGAGGCCCTCGAGATATCCGGGCGTCACGATGCGGTACTCGGTGACCGCGTCGACGAGGTCCGGTCGCTCGTCGATACGCAAAGCCGCTCGATATCCGCCACCGCGCAGCGGCAGCGTCTGTGTCGTCCCGACGGATACCACGCCGGGAAGCGCTCGCAGCGCGCGTTCGAGCTCCTCGATCGTCCGCACACGGCCCGCACGATCGAGCGTGCTGTCGAGCACGACGTCGGCGACGGCGACGCCGTCGATGCGCACGCCGGGCTGGATCGCATACATGTTGATGACGCTGCGCGTGAGCAGCACCGCACTGGCGGCGAGGACCACGGCCAGCGCCACCTGCGCCACGACGAGCGCGTTTTCGAGACGTCCGCCGCGGCCCTGCACGCCTCCGGTGCGCGCTGCGCCCAACACGGTCCGCAGATCGCTGCGATACAGCGAGACGAGGGGGACGAGCATCACGAGCGAGGCGGCGATGATGGCGATGCCCATGGCTGCTGCGAACACGCGCCAATCCGGCGCCGTCGACGCCCACGCTCCGAGAGGCAGCGCCTGCGCGACGATGGTGAAGCCTGCGCGCGCGAGCACGGCGCCGAGCACGCCGGCCACCGCGGCCACCATCAGCACCTCGACGATCAGCTGATGCGCGAGTCGGCGGCGCTGCGCGCCGAGCGCCGACCGCACGGCGAACTCCGCCGCGCGCGTATCCACTTGCCCGAGCACCAGCGCGGCGACGTTGGCGCACCCGATCACGAGAATCAGCACGGTGGCCGCCAGCGTGGCGAAGAGCGCCGGCCGCATCGGTCCGAGCAGGTCGTCGCGCAGCGGCGTGATCGTCCTGGGCTTCGCCCTGTCGCCTCGCGCCGGATGGTCGAAGCGTTCGTCGAGCATGGCGGTGAGCTGCGCAACGGATCCGTCCATCTGCCTGACGTCACGATCGGGTTCCACACGCCCGATGAGCGTGGCGTTCCAGATGCGCGAGTCGGGTCGCACCGTCACGGACGCCCCACAGCTGTACCGACGGGTCCGGGAACCAGAACTCCCGTGGCATGACGCCGATCACCGTATGCGGCGTACCGTCGATCGCGATCTGCCTGCCGAGCACATCCGACGTGCCGCCGAGGTCCTGCCACAATCTGTCGCTCACCAGCACCACGTGCTCGGCACCCTCGACGTCGTCTCCGGGCTTGAATCCACGGCCGATGATGGGTGCGGTGCCAAGCACCTCCAGCAGTTCGGACGACGCACGCACGCTGGGGACGAGCCGGGACGGTCCGGCGTCCGCACGTACCAGCGAATCGCTCCGGCGATACAGCGCCACGTCGCGCAACCCCGGCGTACGACCGCGTATGAACGCGAACTCTTCATGCGTCCAGTCGGTCTTCATCCAGAACACGCCGACCTCGCGTTCGTGCGCGTAGGGCAGCGGGCTCAGAAGCACGCCCTGCGCCACGCCGAACACGGCAGCGGTGCCGCCGACTCCGAGCGCCAGCGTGAGCACGGAGAGCAGCGCGTACGCGGGACGACGACGAAGGACGCGGAAGGCGTAGCGCACGTCCTGCAGGAGGTACGCGACCCACTGCCATCTCCAGACGTCGCGCGTGTCCTCGCGCACGAGGTCGACGTTGCCGAACGCCAGCATGGCCTGGCGCCGTGCTTCCTCAGGCGTCATGCCGCGATCGATGTTGTCGCGCGTCTCACGCTCGATGTGATCGCGGATGTCGGCATCGAGAGATGCCAGTGCCCGTCGGCCGCGTGTCAGCATGTCACTGCTCCTCCGTGGTCGGCCTGAGGATCCGCCCCACGGCCGCGGCGAGCGTGTCCCACTTGCTCGTCTCGATGGCCAGCTGCTTCCGACCCTTCGCCGTCAGTCGATAGAACTTGGCGCGACGGTTGTTCTCGGACGTCCCGTCCTCGAACGTGATCCACCCGCGCTTGATCAGGCGATGCAGCGCGGGATACAGCGATCCCTGCTCCACGAGGAGCACCTCGTCGGACCCGTGCTCGATGGCTTTCGCGATCGCGTGACCGTGTGCGGGACCCCACCGGAGCGTGCGCAGAATCAGGAGGTCAAGCGTGCCCTGCAAGAGCTCCACGCGCGTGCCTGTTCGTTTGGTAGACATTCTAGGTGACAGACGCTACGCCGGGCCACCTAGAATGTCAAGGTGTGCGTCGTCCGTGCGCCGGAGGTCGTCGACTCGCACGCCGGATAGCGCCCATGGCGGAGCCTGGCGTTATGCTGGCGTGACATGAGCGAACGTGAGGCAGGCGGAGGGGGATCGTCGGCGGGGACGCCCGTCGCGCGCGCCGCGGCGATCTCGCTGGACGGCCGCGCCGTCGGCGCCGTCGAGGGCGAGTTGTTGATCGACGCGATCCTGCGCGAGACCGACATCCCGCACGTCTGCTATCACTCGCCGCTGATGGGCCCCATCCAGACGTGCGACACCTGTCTCGTGGAAGTGGACGGGCAGCTCGCTCGCGCGTGCGGCACGACAGTGACCGCCGGCATGCGGGTGGAGGCGGCATCGCCGAGAGCGACGAGCGCGCGGGCCGAAGCCTTCGACGTGATTCTCGGCAATCACATGCTCTATTGCACCGTCTGCGACAACAACAACCACGACTGTCGCGTCCACGAGACCGCGGTGGCGCTGGACGTGGACGGGCAGCGCCATCCGTTCACGCCGAAGCCGTACGACGTGGACATGTCGAACCCGTTCTATCGCTACGACCCCAGCCAGTGCATCCTCTGCGGCCAGTGCGTACAGGCGTGCCAGATGGTGCAGGTGAACGAGACGCTCTCGATCGGCTGGGACCTGGATCATCCGCGCGTGCTCTGGGACGGCGGCATGCAGATCGGCGGATCGAGCTGCGTCTCGTGCGGGCATTGCGTCACGGTCTGTCCGTGCAACGCGCTGATGGAGAAGTCGATGCTCGGACAGGCGGGCCTTCTGACGAACCTGCCGAAGACCGCGCTCGAGTCGATGATCGAGGTCGTCAAGGCCGTCGAGCCCGCGCTGGGGTATCGCGGCATCATGCAGATGTCCGAGGTCGAAGCCGACATGCGCAGCGAGCGCACGCGGCGCACCAAGACGGTCTGCACGTACTGCGGCGTCGGCTGCAGCTTCGACATCTGGACGCGAGACCGCCACATTCTCAAGGTGGAGCCGCGTCACGGCGAGGTCAACCAGATCTCGACGTGCGTGAAGGGCAAGTTCGGCTGGGACTTCGTCAACAACGCGGATCGCCTGCAGAAGCCGCTCATTCGCGATGGCGACGGGTTTCGTGAAGCGGAATGGGACGAAGCGCTCGATCTCGTCGCGGCGCGCCTCGGGCGCGTGAAGGCGGAATCAGGACCAGATGCGATCGGCGTGATCGTGTCGTCCAAGACGACCAACGAAGACGGGTACCTGATGCAGAAGTTCGCGCGGGTCGTCATCGGCACCAACAACGTCGACAACTGCTCGCGCTATTGCCAGTCGCCCGCGACAGTGGGCCTGCTGCGCACCGTGGGCCTTCCCGGCGACTCCGGATCGATCGATGACATCGCGGCGGCGTCGCTGGTGCTGATCGTCGGCGCCAACACGGCGGAGAGTCATCCTGTCCTGGCCACGCGCGTCAAGCGCGCGCGCAAGCTGCACGGACAGACGCTTGTCGTGGTCGACCCGCGGACCAACGAGATGGCGCGGCGCGCGGACATCCACGTCCGCCCGCGTCCGGCGACCGACCTCGTGTGGCTCTCGGCGATGAGCCGCTACATGTTCGACAACGGCTACGCGAAGCTCGAGTTCCTCGAGCGGTGGGTGCACGACGTCGATGCGTACCGCGCGAGCCTCGAGCCCTTCA
Source organism: uncultured Luteitalea sp. (assembly GCA_964422175.1). Classification (GTDB taxonomy): domain Bacteria; phylum Acidobacteriota; class Vicinamibacteria; order Vicinamibacterales; family Vicinamibacteraceae; genus Luteitalea. Next base: position 7,147 of record CAYRAE010000170.1, read on the forward strand.
CGATGGCGTACGCGGCGGCCACCTGCGACATCCCGATCGAGACGCTGGAGCGCGTGGCCGAGACCATCGCGCACGCCGACTCGATGTGCATCCTGTGGGCGATGGGCATCACGCAGCACACGTCGGCGTCGGATGAATCGACGGCCATCTCCAACCTGTTGCTCGTGACCGGCAACTACATGCGCGCCGGCTGCGGCGCCTACCCCTTGCGCGGGCACAACAACGTGCAGGGCGCGAGCGACATCGGCGCCATGCCGGATCGCTATCCCGGCTACCAGAGCGTCGAGGATCCGGAGATTCGCGCGCGGTTCGAAGCCGGCTGGAACGTCGCGCTGCCGCCGCGTCGCGGGCTCGACAACCATCAGATGGTGGATGCCATCCACAAGGGCACGCTGCGCGCGCTCTATCTCTCGGGCGAGGACATGATCTCCGCGGACTCGAACGCCAACGTCGTCGCCGCGGCATTCGAGAAGCTGGACGTCCTCGTGGTGCAGGACATCTTCTTCAGCGAGACGTGCCGCTACGCCGACGTCATACTTCCGGCGGCGCCCTCGCTCGAGAAGGAGGGCACGTTCACCAACAC
>CAYRAE010000171.1:0-7725 GCA_964422175.1 uncultured Luteitalea sp.
TCAACCCGTGGCTGAGTCTCCTTTAGAAGTGTCTGCTTGACGGGGAAGCTTACGTGTCGACCGTGGTGTCGCGGCCTGGGGTGAATGTCGAGGGTCGACGCGTGGCGAGGGGAGGGCCGATATCGGTGTCTCTTCCCAATCCTGCCTCGGGAGAGATCGACGTGGAGCGCATCGTCCGCGGGATCGTTGCGGAATTCAACGCCTCCGGATATCCGGGTGAATACGGCGTCATCGCGTCCGGCAATACGCTGCACGTCGTACCCGTTTCAAGCCGAAGTGTGACCGGTGCGCGCGTGGCTCGCCGATCGCTGTTGGACCGCGAGGTCGTCATTGCGGCGAGCCGGTATACAGGTAGGGAGCTCCTCCAGATCGTGCTCGATCAGGTGAACGAGCAGCAGGAGTTCCAGATCGTCATGGGTACCGTGAGTTCATCCGCATGGACGAGCACGATCCTCGAGGTGCCCGAGGGGCGCTACGTCGCGCGTGATGTCCTGCTACGAATCAACGCAGCACAGTTGTCGCCGATCTCCTGGGGCATGCTCTTCGAGCCCATGGCTCGGCAATACTATCTGAACATCCAAGGGCTCATGCTGGATCCGTACGCGCACCTGCACAAGCGACAGTGAAGAGCGCGGTGCAAAGGGATGACGGAAGGAAAAAGGCCAACGGATAAGGACAGCGAAAAAGGCAGAAGACAGAAAGGCAGCAAAGGGGAAAGGCAGAAGGAGAAGGTGGGTAGGGCCGGATTCGGCATCGCGGCCTTGCACCTAACGCCAGCGGCGTTCAACGCGGACAACAGATCGCTGAAGTCTTGGTTGATCACGGTGTCCCTGGAGCGCCAGGTACTCGAGCGCCATGTCCCACACGGCATCCATCCGGGCCGCTGGTCAGTGCAGCCCAGAAAGCCCTGTCGAACTCCCCGTCGTCCTCGTGCAGGCCGATGAGGCGCGTTGTTCCGGCCTGCCGGCGCGCCACTGCATCCATCTGGTGATGGTATGAGAATGTGCCAAAAGACGAATGCCGGGAATGCCGCACGCGGTGTGCGACATTCCCGGCATTCCCAGCATTCCCAGCATTCGGCATTGCACCGAACGCCGGCCCGTTCGGCCTAGAAGTAGTACTTCGCGACGAGCTGGATAGTCCGTGCGTCGTTGACCACGCCTGTGATCGTGCCGAAGCTCTGGCTCTGGATGTTGCGATCAGGCGGCCCGAAGTTCGGGTGGTTGAAGAGGTTGTACGCCTCACCGCGGATCAGGATGTACTGCCGGCCGAACGTGGCGATTCGCTTGCTGAGCGAGAAGTCCACGTTCCAGTAGCTCGGTGCTCTCGCCACGCCCACGCCCGCGTTGCCGTAGGTGCCGAGCGCCGCCGATCGGAACGCATCGCGGTTCAGCCAGTTGTCGAGGGTCTGGTTGGACGGGACGGGATTGCCGATCAGATCGGGCCACTGCGCCGACCGCGTGACCTGGAGCGACGGGTTCGAGGTGTCCTGCACGGTGATCGGATAGCCCGTGTGCGCGGTGAGGGCGAAGCTCACGTCCCATCCGCCGACGAGCGTGTCGAGCGCACGGTTCATGCCCGAGCCGAACTTGCGGTCGGCACCGACAGGAATCGCGTAGCTGCCCGCCAACGAGACGATGTGACGCGCGTCGAAGAACGCGGGGCCGTAGTTCATGTCGATGTCGCGGCTGTTGACCGGATACGCACCCTCGGACGCCACGCCACCCGTGCCGTAGTACCCGAGGTTGTTCGACATCGCCTTGCTCAGCGTGTAGTTGGCCACGAAGTCGAGGCCGTTCCACAGGCGCTGCTTGAATGTCGCCTGGAGCGCGTTGTAGTCCGACCGCGCCGCCGGCGACGTCGTGGCGATGTTGGTCACGAGCGGGTTGTACTGGTACAGCGGGCGGCGGGTCTGGATGGGCGCCCACGTCGTGGGGTCGCCGACGCCCGGCAACGGCTGGTTGCCCTCGATCGGCGCCACGAGGTACTTGGACCTGTTACCCACGTACCCGACGTTGATCGACGACCGCGACCCGAGCAGGTACTCGACGAACACGTTGTACTGCTGCGTCAACTGCGGGCGCAGGTTCGGATCCCACACGCGAAGCTGACCCGAGATGCCGTCGAGCGCCTGCAGACCTTCGAACCCCGTCGCAATCGTGCCGGAGTTGGTCGGGTTCGCGGCCGAGTAGGCCCAGTCCGTCTGCGACTCGAAGAAGAACGGCGGGTTGAGCGGCAGGCGCAGGTTGGCGCCGGTGCCCTCCTGGTACTGCGTGATGCCGTAGCCGCCGCGGAACACCCACTTGTCGCCCTTGCGGTACGCGAAGCCGAGGCGCGGCTCCCAGCCGTTGTAGTACGGGTCGTAGAGCGCACGGCTGTTGCCGTCGCGGCCGGCCAGCTGCTGCTCGAGGTTCGTGAGCGAGAAGTTCGCCTGGCGATCGTCCTTCTCGACGAACGGCGTGGTGTTGCCCCAGCGCAGCGCGAGGTTGAGCGTCAGGTTGTTGGTCACCTTGAAGTCGTCGCCCGCGTAGAAGGCGAACCGCTCCTGGTAGTGCGTCCACGGCTCCGACAGCGACCCGCGGCCCTTGCTCGACACGTAGTCGAGCAGGAAGTCGGCGAAGGCGGCGCGGGTGTACGTGCCGCCGTAGCCGATGTAGCCGAGGACGCCGTTGTTGCCGGCGTAGTAGCGCTCGGCGATGTAGTGATTCCACGTCCCGCCGAACTTGAACGTGTGGCGGCCCTTGAGCCACGTGAGGCGCTCGTTGATCTGGAGGATGCCGTTGTTCATGTTGCTCGCGCCACCCGTGGTACCGATGTTCGCCACGTTGTTGCCCATGCGAACCTCGGTGAGGCCCGCGATGGGCTGCGCTCCACCGATGCCGAGCTGGTTGTTCAGCATGCCGAGGCCGCGCAGGTCGAGCGGCGTGCTGTTGAACTGGTTCGCGTTGTAGCCGATGAGCACGTCGTTGACGACGTTCCTGCCGAAGATGCGGTTCCAGTTCGCACCGACGCTCCAGAACGGGTTGTCGCCGAGGCTGCCGAACTGCAGCGGCATCGCCGTCGACTCGGTCCGCGACTGGTTCGCCTGCCGCGAGTAGCGCACGTAGACCTTGTCGTTGACTGACGCGTTCCAGTCGATCTTGATGTCGAACTGGTTGGTCTCCTCACTCGACGCGCTCTTGCCGAGATAGTTCAGGCGGAAGTCGCTCATCGGACGGCTGACGTTGGCGCGCGGATAGAGCGCCTCGTTGGCGAGCAGGGCGCGCGCGAACGGGCTGAAGCGCGACACGGGAATCTGGTTGTTGGGGAAGTTCTCCCCCGTGACCGGATCCCGCAGCTGGATCCCCGGGAGGAGGCTGCTCAGATCGCCATTGCGCCATGCGTCCGGGATGACGGTGGTGAACGAGTCGGCAGGCGGAACCTTGTGTCGACCGCCCGAATAGTCAGCAAACCAGAACAGCTTGCCGCGCACGATCGGACCGCCGAGCGTGCCGCCGAACACCTTGCGCGAGAGCTCCGACTTCCGGCCGCCCGCGCGGTTGGTGGCCCACGGCGTAGCCGCGAGCTCGTTGTCGCGCCAGTAGTAGAAGGCGTTGCCGCGGATGTCGTTGGTGCCCGACTTGATCACCATGTTGACGCTCGCGCCGGCCACGTTGCCCATCTCGGGCGAGTAGTTGTTGGTCTCGACCGTCACCTGCTCGACGGCGTCCGGACTCGGCTGGTACGCGATCAGGTTGTCCGTGGGATCGTTCGAGTCGATACCGTCGATCGTGAAGTTGTTGGCCTGCTCGCGCTGGCCGTTGGCGTACGGACGCGCGCCCTGGCCCTTCAGGGAGTTCATGTTCCCGGCGGCCGGCACCGTCACACCTGCCGTATAGAGCGTGGTTGCCGAGATGTTGCGGCCCTGGAGCGGAATCTTCTCCACCTGCTCCTGGTCGAACTTCGCGCCCACGACTGCGTTCTCCGTCTGGAGGACGGCCGACGTCGCCGTCACCTCGACGCTCTCGGTCAGGGCGCCCACTTCGAGCTTCGTGTCGACACGCGCCGTCTGGCCACCGGCGATGTTGACCGTGACCTGCACGGCCTTGAAGCCTTCGAGCTCGACACGGACCGTGTACGTGCCGATCGTCAGGGCGTTGATCGTGTACACGCCGGCGTCGTTGCTCACGCCGATGTACGGCACGTTCGTGGCCGTGTTCGTGGCAGTGACCGTGGCGCCGGGTACGGCGGCACCCTGGTCGTCGGACACGATGCCCGTGATGGTCGACAGACCGACCTGGGCTCGCGCCGGCAGCGCAAGGCTACAGATCAATCCGACTGCGAGCAGCACGCGCGCCGCGGTGCCACACAAGTTAGACGCCATGTGTCCACTTCCTCCGGAAAGGGGTGATTGCACGCAAAGAGTACACTCACCAGCGATGGAAAGAAACAACTCCGCCGTGGTGGAGGCCCGCGGACATCTGATCGACTCCGGTCTCCTCAACACCATCTTCGATGCGGTCATCGCACACGAGGGCGCCTTCGAGGTACAGCGATTCGAGATCGGCCGCACGAACTACGATTTTTCCGAGCTGGTGCTACGAGTTTCTGCATTTTCATCCGAACAGTTGGATCGGATTCTCGAAGCACTCCTGCCGCTCGGCTGCGCGCCCGTCGAACAATTCGACGCCCTCGTGCGCGAAGCGGACATGGACGGCGCGGTGCCCGAGGACTTCTACTCGACGACCAACCACCGCACGTCGGTGCGCATCGGCGGTCGCTGGCTCGACGTGCGTCAGCAGCGCATGGACGCGATCATCTCGATCGACGCCGACGGGACGCAGGCCGTGTGCCGCAAACTGCGCGACGTGCGCCGCGGCGATCGCGTGGTGTGCGGCACCGACGGCATCAGGATCGTGCCTGAGTTCCAGGAGCGCGACAGGCAGCACTTCGCGTTCATGGCCAATGACATCTCGTCCGAGCGGCGCGTGGAAGCCACCGTCTCACGTATCGCGCAGGTGATGCGCGACGTGCGCGCGCGCGGCGAGCGCATCGTCTTCGTCGCGGGTCCGGTGGTGGTACACACGGGTGGTGCGCCGTACTTCTCGCAGTTGATCCGCACGGGATGGGTCGACGCGCTGCTGGCCGGCAACGCGATCGCCGTCCACGACATCGAGGCGTCCTTCTTCGGCACGTCGCTGGGTGTGGATCTGGCGCAGGGCATCCCCGTCCACGAAGGGCACAAGCACCACATGAAGGCGATCAACCGCGTCAATCGCGCCGGCGGGATCGTGCCGGCCGTCGAGACGGGCGTGCTCACGGGCGGCGTGATGTTCGACCTGGTGACGCACCGCGTGCCCTTCGTGCTCGCCGGGAGCATCAGGGACGATGGGCCGCTGCGGGATACGGTGATGGATCTGGTGGAGGCGCAGGAGCGCTACGCACGCATGCTCGACGGCGCGGGCGTGGTGGTGATGCTGTCGTCGATGCTGCACGCCATCGGCGTGGGCAACATGCTGCCGTCGTGGGTGAAGGTGGTGTGCGTGGACATCAACCCGGCGGTGGTGACCAAGCTGTCGGACCGCGGTTCGGCGCAGACGGTGGGCGTGGTGACCGACGTGGGGTTGTTCCTGAAACAGCTCGCGTTGCAGTTGACGGAAGCCGGCAACGGGCAACCGGAGTCCTGAAGGTCGTGCGGTGCGGCCTGAACGCGTAGGGGCGACGCATGCGTTGCCCCTACAACCGGGAAGGCGGTTCCGTAAGCCGTAAGCCGTAAGCCCTGAGCCGTACGTCGCCCGTGTCCTGTTACCGCCCCGCTGCGCCGACGATGTTGCGGCTCAGGTAATCGATCATCGTGTACCAGGAGAGGATGAAGAAGAACAGGAAGCCGACGCCGGCCGTCACCTGCACCAGGCGCGGGCTGTACTTCACTTCCATGAAGATCAGGATGACGAGCAGCGCCTTGGCCACGGCCACGGCCAGCGCCACGGGCAGGTTGAAGTACCCGAGGTTGACGCGCGACACCAGCACCGTCACGACGGTCAGCACCATCAGGGCGGCGAACACGAGATAGAGCTGCGATTTCGGAGGAATGTGCGACATGGGGATCGGGAAATGCCGGGAAATGCCGGGAATGCCGGGAATGCCCTGAGCCACCTACATCAGGTAGAGCAACGGGAACAGGAAGATCCAGACGATGTCGACGAAGTGCCAGTAGAGGCCGAACAACTCGACTGGCGTGTACCACTCGGGCGAGAACCTGCCTCGGGCGGCCATGATGATGATCGGCACGAGCACGAAGGCGCCGAGGATCATGTGCGTGGCGTGCAGGCCCGTCATGCCGAAATACAGCGAGAAGTAGATCTCCGCGCCGTTCTTCAGTGCCGCGTCGTGGAACTGGAAGTGCGGTCCCGGGACGAGGTGGTGCTGGAACTTCTCCGAGTACTCCACGACCTTGACACCGAGGAAGATGCTCCCCAGCACGAGCGTGAGGATCAGGAACAGCACCAGCTGCGTCCGCTCGCCCGTCTTGCTCGCTCGCACGGCGAGCGCCATCGTGAGCGAACTGCCGATGAGGACGACCGTGTTCCCGAGCCCCATCCAGACGTTCAGCTCATGGCTCGCCTCGTGGAACGAGGCGTTGTACATCCACCGGTAGAGGATGTACGCCATGAAGAAGCCACCGAAGAACAGCACTTCGGTGACCAGGAACCACCACATGCCGAGCGTGCTCGCATTCTGCTGCTGCTCGAGCGTGTCGAAGTGATGCTGCAGCGCCGGGTGATGCGCCGCGTGCGCGTTCGAGTGACTCACCTCAGTGCTCCTCGGGGGCGTAGTAGTACGCCGGTTTGGTCACGATCGGCGTGACCTCGAAGTTCGCCGTCGGCGGCGGAGACGAGGTCTCCCACTCCAGGCCATAGGCGCCCCACGGGTTGGGACCCGCCGGCTTGCCCCTGAACGCGGAGTGGATCAGGTAGATGGCCGGCAGGAACAGGCCGAGCGCGAGAATCGACGCGCCTGCCGACGACAGGATGTTGAGCACCTGCCACGACAGCTCCTCCGACGGATAGGCATGGTAGCGGCGCGGCATGCCCATGTAGCCGAGGATGAACTGCGGGAAGAACGTCAGGTTGAAGCCGACGAACACGATCACCGCGGACGTCTTCGCCCACGGCTCCGAGTACAGCTTGCCCGTGATCTTCGGCCACCAGAAGTGCAGGCCGCCAAGATAGGCCAGCAGCGTGCCGCCCACCATCACGTAGTGGAAGTGCGCCACGACGAAGTAGGTGTCGTGCACGTGGATGTCGAAGCCGATGGCCGCGAGGAGCACGCCCGTGAGGCCGCCGATCATGAACAGGCCGATGAAGCCCAGCGCGCACAGCATCGGCGCCGACAGCTGCACCGAACCGCGATAGAGCGTCGCCGTCCAGTTGAACACCTTGATGGCCGACGGGATCGCGACGAGGAAGCTCAGGAACGAGAACGTCACCGAGGCCAGCACCGACTGGCTCGTCGTGAACATGTGGTGGCCCCACACCAGGAAGCCGATGAGGGCGATGCCGAGGCTCGCCATCGCGACCATCTTGTAGCCGAACACCGGCTTGCGCGAGAACGCCGAGATGATCTCGCTGATCACGCCCATCCCGGGCAGCACCATGATGTACACGGCCGGGTGCGAGTAGAACCAGAACAGGTGCTGGAACAGCACCGGGTCGCCACCGAGCTCGGGGTTGAAGAACCCGAGGT
>CAYRAE010000172.1:0-7705 GCA_964422175.1 uncultured Luteitalea sp.
CGATCTCGATCCGCCCGACCACGGTCTCGTCGACCGTGACCGACGCCGATCGCACGCGCTGAACGACGGCTCTCATGCCGTGGTCGAGTGGGCGGCGGCGCGACGCACGACATGGAGCGGGTGCACGCCACTCGCGCCGGACGGAGCGTCTTCTTCCGCTTCCACACGTCCGGTGCGCGCCATCGTCTCCAGTGGATTCAGGCGCGTGTCGAGCAGGTGCCGCGGATGGACGTTCTGGATGGCCTTCAGCATCGACGACTTGATGCCGGGGTGCTCGCGTTCGAGCTCGCCGATCAGGCGCTTGAGGCGCTGGCGCTGGAGGCTCAGGTCACCGCACGCCGGGCAGCAGCAGCCGACGATGGGGAGTTCGGACGCCATCGCGTAATCGAGCGCTTCCTGTTCCGACACGTACACCAGCGGACGGATCACCACGTGCCGCTCATTGTCCGAGACCAGGCGCGCGGGCATGGCCTTGAGCGAACCACCGAAGAACAGGTTGAGCAGGAGCGTCTCGATGAAGTCGTCGAGGTGGTGTCCGAGCGCGATCTTCGTCGCGCCCTCCTCTTCCGCGATCCGGTAGAGGACACCGCGGCGCAGACGCGCACAGAGCGAGCACGGCGTGGCGTTGGCCTCGAGGAGATCGTCCATCACCTCGCCGATCTCGGTGTGTTCGATCCGGATCTCCCATCCGCGGTCCTCGCACGCGCGCCGGATCACGTCGTGCTTGAAGTCCTTGTAGCCGGAGTCGACGTTGACGGCGATCACGCTGAACGGGAAGGGCGCGCGCTGCCGGATCACGTCGAGCACCTGCAGCAGCGCCCAGCTGTCCTTGCCGCCGGAGAGGCCCACCATCACGCGATCGTTCCGCGCGAGCAGCCCGTGCTCGATCGAGGCCCTGGCGACCTTCTTCGCAATGCGTGCTTCGAGTGGCGTGGCGTACGACATGGCTGGCTACGGCGGCGGCGGCGGCTGGTACCGATCGTCACGGTACAACGGCGCGATGCGGATGCGCGCGCCGAGGAAGCGATTGTCGCGCACGCCCTCCGCGAACAGTGGCACGAACCCCTCGCTCGCGGCGATGGAGATCGCATACACACGGTTCATAGGCTGGCCGGGAACGGCCTTGTACGGGAAGCCGCCGGGCATCGGCACGCGGACGGTCTGGCTGCCGTTCGCGCCGGGCGCCACCTGCACGCGCGCGGCGCCCGTGTCGATCGTGACGACCGACGGCGCGGCGCCCGTCGCGACTTCGACGTCGAGCGCGGTCAGCGCCAGCGACGTGAACGCGCCGTCGGCGTGCGGGCGCGCCTGCGCCCGGAGGATCAGGTCGGCACGCGACTCCCCTCGTACCCAGAACCATTCGCCTTCGCGACCGTAGGCGTTGTCGTCGAGGAAGTAGGCGAACACCGTCGGGTCGCCCGCGAGCGGCTGCTTGGCTCGTGACGGCGTCACGTTGACCGGCATGTCGTTCACGAGCGAGAGCTCGATGGGCAGCCAGCGGAACAGGCCGTACTTGGCGTGCGTCTCGGGCCTGAACGACGAGTAGAACGGATTGGCGATGAGTTGCGCCGTGAAGAGGCCACCCACGACAGCGGCGACAACGGCCGTGCGCACGGTGATCGCGGCAGGCACGAGGAACGCGAAGAGCGCGTAGTAGCCGAGGAAATACCTGTTACCGATGGGACCGCCGCCACCCGAATATGTGAACGGCATGTAGATCAGGATCGCCACCGACGCGACGGCGAGCGTGCCGACGAGGAGCCACTGGAACGGTTCGCGGCGCTGTCGGCCAGCGACGAGGAACAGCACGAGCGTCAGGACGCCCGGGAAGAAATACGGCACCAGCCCCGTGTGCCGTCCCAGGAAGAAGTACACGATGTTGTGTCGCAACACCGTGGTCAGCGCGTCCCTGTTGAAGATGACCTCGGTCAGCAGGCCGTCGGTTGCGCGCTTCTCGCCCGTCGTGTCGAACGTCAGGTCCGGCGTCTGGAACGGGAACCGGCCGTAGAACGTCGAGCGGTCGGGGCCGCCGCCCTGATAGTTCATGTCGCCGCTGCTGATGCCGTTGGCGAGGAAGAGCCCGCCCGTGGCGACGAGGAACGCGACGCAGATCCCCGCGACGCGCCACCACTGCCGGCGCCACAGCGCGAGCAGCAGCACCGGGGCGGCGGCAAAGACGTTCAGCGGCTTGGAGAACGTGGCGATGCCCAGCAGTACGCAGGCGACGACGTCCGACCACGGGCTCCGCACGAACGCAGCCCAGCGATCGAGCCACGTGCCGGTCGTCCCCGCCGCGGGCGCCACTTCCTTGTACGCCCACAGGAACAGCCCGAGCAGCACGAGCGACAGGTTGAACAACTCCGGCGTGAGCCAGACGAAGTACACGGGCGCCGCCGACGCGAACAGGAACACGACGGCATACCCCAGGGCCGCGGACGCGGTGGCGCGTGCGCGCACGAACGCATACACGGCGCCGAAGCACGCCGTGAGGAGCAGCGCGTGCAGCACGAGAAACCCGTTCGTGCCGACCAGCATGATGAACGGCGCCGCCGCGAGCGGGTAGATGAACGACTTGCCGTAGTAGAGCCTGTCGGTGCGCGGGTCCGGGCCCTTCACCCATTTGACGAATGGCGGGCGCGCCTGGAACTCGATCGTGACGCTGCGGCCGCGCTTGAGGAAGATGCCTTCGGGGCCACTCGGGAACTCGCGCCAGACGCGCACGAGATCCTTGCGCTGGAACTGCATGTCCCAGTCGGTGGCGATGCTGTGGCCCAGACTGTAGTAGGTCGACTCGTCGCTCTGGAACCCGAAGGCCACGACGGGGAATCGCACAGACAGCGCGAATCCGAGCAGGAGCGCGCCGAGCACGATCGTGGCGACGGCACCCGGCTCGCCCCACACGCGCCCGAGCCGCGCCGCCGCCGGCACGTTCACGCCTGCACCCCATTGTCCAGAAACGACAGATCCTCGCGCAGGAGGCCCTGCCGCTTCGTGGGCTTCGACACGCGCGCCATCAACTCGTAGAGGCGCTCCATCTTCCGCACGTAGGCGTCGATGTCGTAGCGACGGCTCGTGCGCTGCGCTTCGGCGCCGAGCGCCGCACGACGTGCGGGATCGCGTTCGAGCGCCACCACCGCGTCGGCGATGTCGCGCGCGCGTTCCTTCGGCACGATCACCGCATCGACGCCGTCGCGCAGGATCTCGCACAACCCGTCGGCGTCCGTCGACACGATGGGCTTCCCCATCGCGAGCGCCTCGAACGAGGTCAACGGCGTGCCTTCCCACAGCGACGGGAAGACCACGAGATCGAGCGCCGAGAGCACGCGCGCCACGTCGCGCTGGAAGCCGAGGAAGTGCACGCGATCGGCCACGCCGAGCGCGCGCGCCTGTGCCTCGAGCTCACCCTGCAGCTCCCCTTCGCCGGCGATGTAGATCTGTGCCGACGGGATCTGGTCGACGATGGGACCAACGGCGTCGATGAGGTACGTGTTGCCCTTCGCGGGCATCAGACGCGTCACGGTGCCGACCGCGAACGTCCCCGGTGCGATGCCGAGCGCCTCGCGCGCGGCGGCGATCTCCTGCGCGCCGCGCGGACGCCCGAATTCCTCGAGCGGCGCGCCGAGATACACGACGCGCGTCTTCTCTGCCGGCATCTTGCGCGCGCGAATCGTGAACTCCGCCGTCGACTTCGACACGGCGATCGCGAGATCCGTGTACGGCGCGAGCAGCGAGTCGGCGACCTGCTGGAACCAGGGCGTCGTGGTGTGGTTGGCGTGCTCGTGCAGCAACGCCGCCGTGCCGCGCATCGCCGCCGCGATCCGCCCGAACGTCGTGGCGCCGTACCCGTGCAGATGCAGGACCTGCGTGCCCTTGCGATCCATCACCTTGAGGAGCGCGGTGAGCGTGGCGGGATCGAACTTGCCCTTGTGCAGGTACGTGACGTCGACGCCGAACTGCTCCAGCGTGTCTTCGGACGTGTCCTTCTTCCTGAGGCTCACGAGCGACACGTCGAAACGAGCGGGATCGAAGCGCGGCAGCGTCCACGCGAACAGGCGCTTGACGCCGTGCATGCGCGACCCGGCCCATCCGAGGTGATCGCAGACGTGCAGGACGGAAATCTTCTGGCTCACAGCAACCCCTGCGCGCGATACCACGCGATGGTGCGCCGGATCCCCTCTGGCAACCCCACGACGGGGTCGAATCCCAGTTCGGTCCGGGCACGCGTGGTGTCGAACGCGCGGCTCTTCGTGTAGAAGTCCACCCGCCGACGATACAACGGTGGCTGGATGCGCAACGGCACGCAGACGGCTTCGCAGGCGGCGCCCGCGAGCCAGAACGGCCACACGGGCAGGTGCACCGGCAGCGGCCTGACCTTCAGTTCCGTCGCGATGAGATCGACGAGTTCGTTGAGCGTGGTGTAGCGCGGCCCTCCGAGGATGTACGTCCGCCCCGCGGCGGCGGGCACCTCGCCGCACAACCGGAAGCCCTCGCACAGGTCGTCGATGTACGTGAGGTGGTAGAACACCTCCCCCGATCCCAGCACCGGGAAGCGGCGCCGCGAGATGCCGCGGAACATCTTGAGGAACCGCATGTCGCCCGGACCGTAGATGCCGATCGGCCTCGCGATGACGACCTCGATGCCGCCCTTCTCGCCTTCCGCGCGCGCGAGGCGTTCGCCTTCGAGCTTGGTGTCCTGATAGACGTCGCCGGGGTTGAACGGCGCGTCTTCGTTGGCGGGCGGATGGGCGATATGCCCATGGACGCCGCCGGTGCTGCAGTGCACCACACGCGTGGCACCCGCCGCTCGCGCGCCGTCGATCACATGCTGCACGCCCTGCACGTTGATGACCCTGTACGCGCTGTCGGGCTGTCCGGCTTCGCGATACGTCGCGGCGATGTGATAGACGATGTCGACGCCTGCGCATGCGGCTGCGACAGCCGCGGCGTCAGTCAGATCGCCAGTGACGATCTCGATGCCCGCGTCGCGCAACGCCGCGACCTCGGGCCGCGACAGGCTCTTCTGCCGCACCAGGCCACGCACCTGCACACCCCTGTGACGGAGGTAACGGGCGAGGTGGCCACCGGTGAATCCGGTGACGCCAGTGACCAGCACCGTCACCGCGCGTCCTGCCCTCCCGAGGCGGCGGCACCCGCCACGGGCAGCACGCGGCGACGCATGGACGCCATCAACATCTCGTAGGCGCGGCGGGTGCGCGTCAGATACGACTGCCGGCTGTACTGATCGTCGGCGAGTCGGCGGGCTCCCTCGGCCACACGCTCGGCGAGCGCCGGCTCGGCAATCGTCCGCGCAAGGCCGTCAGCGAGTGCCTCCGGCGTGGGCTCGACGAGCACGGCCGATTCGGGCGAGAGTACCTGGGTGTGCGTCCGCAGGTTGGTGGCGACGATGGGACGCCCCGACCGGAGGTACGAGTAGATCTTCAGCGGCGTGTTCGTCCCCGAAATCCGCGGAGACACGAGCACGTCACACGCGTCGACGAAGTGCGGCACCTCCACAGGCGGCCGTTGGCCGGTGAACACGAGGGGCGCGCCGCGTTCGCGCGCACGCGCGGCCATCGCGGCCACCTGCTCGGGCGCACCACCCACGACGAGGACCGCCACGTCCGGAACGCGTGCCTTCAGCGCGACGCTGGCGTCGAGCAGCAGATCGAGGCCCTGATACTGCTCGAACGTGCCCGTGTACAGCACGACAGGCTGATCCGGCGTGAGCCCCCACGCGGCGCGCACCGCCGCGCGGCCTGGCCCCGGCGTCGGGTCGACGTCGCCGCCCATCACGTTCTCGATGAGGACCGCACGGTCGCCCACGCCCATCTCGTGCACCGCGTCCTGCAGTTCCTGGCAGATCGTGATCACGACCTGCGACCCGCGCACCATGTAGTCCTCGGCGCGCTGGAAGCCCCAGCGCAGCACGCGCGACCGCGAGTACTTGAAGTTGCCGAGCTGCTGCGGGAGGCTCGAGTGCATGTCGTACAGGTGCGGAATCCCGAGGCGCCTGCCGAGCCACACACCCACCACTCCCATCTCCTCATGGGAATGGATGGCGTCGTACCGCGTACGGCCGAGGAAGGCGACCCGAAGAATCGTGAGCACCAGACACGCGTCGAGCACGAGCTTGGTGACCGATGGACCGATCGGCACGGCCGTCACGAACGGCGGGCGCCAGCTCCTGAAGATCCGGAGGCGTGGGAGCTCCACGTCCCTGCCAATCGGGTAGGTCACCAGATCGACGGCATGACCGTCCTCGACGAGCGCCTTGATGCGGTGGTATTCGCTGAATGGCGTGCCACGGGGCTCGAAGAACGGCTCCGGCGCGAGCATCAGGATCCTGAGCGGCGTGGCTGGGGAGGTCACGATACGGGATTGGGCTGGCTGGTGATGCCCTCACGCTGAACGGGCAGCCGCGCCGCAAAGCTCTCAAGTATAGCCCACGGCACCACCGCCGCGCCGCCCCGGGCCTTGCCGCGCACCCGGGTTGCCCGCCTCTGAGCCGCATGGTACCGTCACACACCTTCCGACCGCTGTTGGCGCGGCCGGCGCCACCTCACCATGTCTCCCCTGTCCGGCCGCGTCAGACGCGCGTCCTCCTTCGCCCTCAAGCTCAGCATCAGTGTCGGGCTTCTGGCGATGCTGTTCCGCCAGACGGACATGAGCGCCGTGCTGGCCCGCCTCCGTCAGGTGGAGCCGGCGTGGGTGGGGCTGGCGCTGCTGGTCCATGCCGCGCTGCTGATCGTGAGCGGATGGCGATGGCGGCGCCTGCTGGTCACACAGGATGTCCATGCGTCGACGTGGCAACTCACCGTTTCCTGCGTGGTCGCCAACTTCTTCAACAACTTCCTGCCGAGCAACATCGGTGGCGACGTGGTGCGCGTCGCTGACACGGCGGGCCTCACGGGGTCGCGCACGGTGGCCACCGGCGTGGTGCTCCTCGACCGCGCACTCGGGCTGATTGCGCTCTTCGCCGTGGCCGCCTGCGGTTCGCTCCTCCTGCGCCACGCACTGCCTGGGACGGGCTATCTCTGGGCGCTGCTGGTGCTGGGTGCCGTTGGTGCGGCGGTCGTGGTATCCCGCCCGGCGCTGCTGCCGCGGCTGCTCCGCCCCCTGACGCGTGTGCGGGAAGAGTGGGTCACCGAACGCCTGGGACGTCTCGAGGACATGCTCGCGCGCGTCGGGAGCGACAGGGGTCGGCTGCTCCAGGCGTTCGCCGGCGCGGTCGTCGTCCAGGTCCTCGTCGTCCTGTTCTATGTGTGCGTGGCGCGGGGCCTGCACGTGGACCTGCCGCTCTGGGACGCCCTCGTCATCGTGCCGGTGAGCCTGGTCATCCAGCTCGCGCCCGTCTCGATCAACGGCTTCGGTGTCCGCGAAGCCGTCTTCTCCTACCTGTTCAAGCGGCTCGGTCATCCCGTGGACGCCGGTCTGGCGCTGTCGATCGCCGGGGCCGCGCTCCTCATCCTCGCCTCGCTCCCCGGCGGCCTCGTGTTCCTGCTTCGCAAGGAGGGCCTGATGGTACCGGCCCGGTCGTCCGATATGAGCAAGAGGGAGGTGTAGGCCGTCGCCGTTCCGGCGGTCGTCCTCCTGCTTTCGTTGTGAGGACGTTCCATGCACACCATCCGGTACCAGACGCTCGCGACACTCGCCTTCTGCACCCTGGCCGTCGCGGGCTGTGAATCGAACAAGAGCCGCAATCCCC
>CAYRAE010000173.1:0-7584 GCA_964422175.1 uncultured Luteitalea sp.
CGGCGGAGGTCGGTGATGTCGTGCAGCACGAGCACCACGGCGCGGCTGCCCGGCGCGATCGCGGGCGAGCAGCGCGCGATGAACGTCTGCGCGGCGTCGCGTCCGATGGCCAGCTCCAGTCCACCCGGCCGTTCACCGTGCAGCGCCTGGCTGATCTGCAGCGCGATGTCGGGGTGCCTGATCAGCTCGCCGTAACGCCGGCCGATGGGGGAGGCGTCGAGGCGGAGCAGCTTTCTCGCGGCTTCGTTGGCCAGCTGTACCTGCTCGTGCTCGTCCACCACGATCACGCCTTCCACCATGCCGGAGAGCACGGCTTCGAGACGCGCGCGGTCGCGGGTCAGATCGCCCAATCGCGTTTCGAGCAGTGTGGCGGCGGTGTTGACGGCGCGCGCCACCCGGCCGATCGCGTCTCCGCGCGTTTCGGGCAGCACGGCGCGCAGTTCGCCGCTCCCGAGGGCGCGTACCGCTGTCACGACGTCGCCGATCCTGTCGTCGACCACCGTCGAGGCGACCCATGCCGTGATCACGGCGGACACGGCAGCCGTCACGAGTCCGACCAGCCCGATGCGGAGCAGGAACCCCGCAGACGTCTCCAGCGGTTCCTGCGTCACCCACGCCACCGCCACGGTGAACAGCGGCGTGAACAGCGCCGTCTGCAACGCGGTCAGGATGACGAACGTGGGGATTCTCATGACACGAACCCGGCAACCGGCAACGGGCAACCGGCAACGGGACAGCAGGAACCGGCACCGGGCAACCGGCAAACCGGCAACCGCTTGCCACGGCTGGTACCCGGCACCATGCCTCGCGTTTGTCGGACGAGTCTGGCCTCCGCGTTGCAGAAGGTAGGGTCGGCCCTCCGGGCCCGGCCGCTGTCCGGTTGCCGGTTCCTGCCGTCCCGTTGCCGGTTGCCGGTTGCCGATTGCCGGTTCATTTCAGCTTGTACCCGAACTGCTTCACCGTCTCGATGGCGTCGATGAGGGGCGGCAGCTTCTCGCGGAGGCGGCGGACGTGGACGTCGACGGTGCGGGATCCGCCGGTGTACTGGTAGCCCCACACGTCGGTGAGCATCAGGTCGCGCGAGAGCACGCGGCCGCGGTGTTCGAGGAAGTACTGCAGCAGCAGGAACTCCTTGGCCGTCAGGCGCACGTCCTCGCCGGCATGCGTCACGACGTGGCGATCGAGATCCATCCTGATGTCGTCGTACTCCAGCACGTGCTCGGGCGATGGGGCCGGCGTGGCGGCCGCCGTCGCGCCGCCGCGGTGCGATCGACGCAGGAGGGCGCTCACGCGCGCCACCACCTCCTTGGCGCTGAACGGCTTGGTGATGTAGTCGTCGGCGCCGAGCTCGAGGCCCACGATGCGATCGCTCTCCTCGGCGCGTGCCGTCACCATGATCACGAGGATGTCGGCAGACTCCGGCGTGGCGCGCAGTTGCCGGCAGATTTCGAGACCGTCCATGCCCGGCAGCATGCGGTCGAGGATCACGAGCTCGGGCTGACGATCCCTGATGTGTGCCAGCGCCGCCTGACCCTGCGACAGCACGTCCACCTCGTGCGACGCACGTTCGAGGTAGTAGCGCAGGAGCTCGGCGATGTCGGGGTCGTCCTCGACGACGAGGATGCGGCTCATGAGGGGAGCGGCTCCGGTCGTCCGTGGACGTGGCCGCCGAGCGTCACGACCGTCGCCTCGTCGACGGCACGTCGCAACTCGGCGTCCGACGCGTAACGGCGTCGTGCGATGCGTCGTGCGGGCACGTGCCATGCGACAGTCACACCGTCGAAGGGATCCGGCATGAGCGTCATGTCGTTGCCGTCCATGTAGCCATGATAGTGATCGAGTTCGAAGCGATCCTGCCAGCCATGACACAACGCGAGTGAGAGGAGGTCCGCCGCCCGGAGCGACGCGTAGTCGCGCAGGAAGCTCGCGAACGCGTCCGGAGGGGCATCCTCGGCGGCTACCCGCTGCGAACCGAAGGCTGCCACGCGGCTGTCTCGTTCGTGTGACAAGACCCTGAAGAAGTCGCGCCAGTCCGCCTCGCCGTCATAGCGTGCGTAGGCGGTGATCGCGTGGTGTGCCACCAGCGCCGCGACGTAGGGATCGTCGCCGAGCGCCTCGACGGCGCGCGGCCACACGGCCTGCCGCCGCGCCACAGGCAGGTGGATGAAATCCCACGGAGCTCCCGTCGCCGGGTTCACCATCGGCGCATCGTCTTCGAGCACCCACCCGGCGTCGTGCTCGCGCGTGGCCGTGAGCAACCGCTCGCGTGTGGGACGGTCGGGCACGCCGTCGGCGCGCCAGTGGGCGAGGATGTCGGCGGCAAGCGCGGCGTGGTCAGTTTGCCTGATGAGCAGCCAGCCGTCGCCGTCGGGTCTGACGATCACGCGAGCACAGTACAACAGGAGTGGGACGGCTTACGGCTTACGGCTTACGGCTCACGGCCAAGGCCAATGGTTCGAGGGACAGGGGCCTGGCTGTCGGTCTTCGATTTGCAGGCGAATGACGTTGGTCGGTACCCTTGAGAGCCTTTCAAAGGAGGCTTGAATGCGTCTCAGGCAAGCTCTTCACGGATGTGTGTTCGTGGCAGGCCTCTCGGCTGTGGCGTCGCCCGTGGCTGCGCAGAGCCTGCCGCCAGGCGTCGAAGTCGTCGCGGAACGCGTCGACCACACGCCGACCATGTCGTCCAACGCGCGCTTCGTCGCCTGGACTCGCGGTTGGAGCCCCGCCAGGCTGGTCGTCAAGGACCGGCAGACTGACACGACCACCGAAATGTCTCTTTCGACGCTGGCACCGGGCGCCATTGCGTCATCGATCAATGCGATCCACGGGATCAGCGACGATGGCCGCTATGTGGTCGTCACCGTGTTCTACAGCGGGACCTATTCCTCGGAAGCCACCACCGTCAGGTTCGACAGGGAGACCATGACGTCTCGCGTCCTCAAGCGGAGCTCATACTTCGGCGCATGGGACCCGATGGAAGGCACGCGGCTCGGGATGAGCCGGGACGGCCGGACGGTGGCGTGGCTGTCGGGTGGTTCGCTCGGAGACACGTCGCCGGCTGCCCCCGCACGCGTCATGCTCTGGCGCGAGCTTCCGCATCATCCCTTCCAGATCGGTACGACGTGTGTCTTCCGTGGTCCCTATGGCAGGCCGTTGCCCTGCGTGCCGGGCCCCGTGGTCAGCGGCGATGGCGCGTTCGTCTTCTACGCGGCCGGCGACACGACAGCAGAGGCCATCGCCGCGTACGGGGTCGCGACGGGCCGGAAGGCGTACTACCCGCAGGTGAAGCCCTCGGCATGGAACTCGTCGTACGTCCTGGCCACGACGGGTTCGGGCGATCACGTGCTCACGCATGTCGGCGACCCACCGAATGTGACGGTTGCGTTGTTGCATCGTCCGAGCGGGAAGGTCGACACGATGTCCGAGCAGCCGAACCTTCGCGCCATCGGCCTGAGTGACGATGGGGAACGCATTCTGATGTGGGGGAATGCGTACTTCGATCGGCGCAGCGGTATCGTCACGACATTGCCCGTGACCGACAACGTCGCGATCTCCGCAGATGGACGCCATGTCCTTGCACTCCACGCGCGTTCGGACTACGAAGGTCTTGACCTGCGCCTCATCGACCTCGACGCCGACAACGACGGGATGCTCGACGGCTGGGAGACGTACTTCGGCCTCGATCCGACGAGCCCGTCCGACGCAGCGCTCGACGCCGACGGCGATGGCGTGAGCAACCTCGACGAGTTCCTCGGTCGGTCGCATCCATCGGCGCCCGCTGCGCACACGCGCCTGTTTGCAGAGGGGGCCTCGGGCACGTTCTTCGACACGATCGTCAGCCTCTTCAACCCCGGTACCGTGCCCATCGACGTGGTGACGCGATGGGTCGGAGCCACGGGAGGGACGCCGGCGAGTCGCACGGTGCGACTCGACCCGAAGAGACGCATCGGTCTCGCGTCGTGCTGCATCGGGACGCTCGACGCCACCGAGTTCGGCGTGATCGTCGAGAGCACGGGGCCCGTCGTGGCCGATCGCCGCATGCTGTGGGATCGCGTCACGGGCTATGGCAGTCATGCCAGCATCGGCAGCCCCGCCGCGTCCGACACCTGGTACTTCGCGGAAGGCGCCACCATCAACGGCATCCAGACGTTCGTGCTGCTCCAGAACCCGGGCGCGACGGACGGTATCGCTACGCTCACGTTCCTGCTGAATGACGCGACGCAGGAGGTGCGAACCGTGGACGTTCCGGCACGAACGCGCCGTACCGTCTGGGTGAATCAGGAAGGCGGCAAACTTGTGTCAGCCGAGTTCGCGATCGTCGTCGAGGGATCGGTCCCGATGGTGGCCGAGCGGGCCGTCTACCGCGATGCCCGCGGACTGACGTTCTCGGCCGGCACCGATGCGATCGGCGTGACCGCGCTCGCCGAACGCTGGTTCTTCGCCGAGGGGACGACGAAGGGCGACTTCGACACCTTCATCCTCGTGGCCAACCCGGCCGATGCCGCCGTTGCCGTGACCGCCACGTTCGCGGGTGTTGCCGTCGACGGCACGCCGGTGGAGGAGACACGGACGTACACGGTGGCTCCGAAGAGCCGCCTCACCGTCTGGGCCGACGACACGGAGTCGCCGCTTCGGGCGGCAGACTTCACGACGACGATCACGGCGAGCGCGCCTGTCGTGGCCGAGCGTGCGATGTGGTGGCGGGCCGGACACGATGAGTGGATCGAGGGCCACGTGGAGTTCGGTGCGACGGAGACAGGCCTGCGGTTCGCCATCGCGGACGCAGCGACGATCCCGACGACGGCCACCGACACGTTCGTGCTGATCGGTTCGCCGGACGGCACACCCGCGTCGATTCGGTTGACGGCGTACCCGGACGACGGTGCGCCCCAGGTGGCGGAGTTCATGACGGAAGGGGCGCGCACCACCGTGTGGATGCGTCAGAGCTTCCCGTCGCTCGTGGGGCCGTACTCGATCGACATCGAGTCACTCCCGAACGGTGCCACGCCGGCCACGCCGATCGTCGTCGAGAAGGCCATCTATCGCCACAACTTCGAATCGGGCGCCGCCGCCAGAGCCACGCTCCTCCCCGTCATCCCCTGAGCGGGAACCAAAAAAGGGGCGACTCCCGCGAGGAAGCCGCCCCTTTCCTGAACCCTTTACCCTTTACCCTTGGCCCGTAAGCCGTAAGCCGTAAGCCGTAAGCCGCAAGCCCTGAGCCACTCCGATCACCTGCATTCCGGGAAGAGCCACTCGCCGGTCGAGCGCTGTGCGTTGCGGTAGCGCGGGTTGCTGCACATGCTCCCGAGCGTCCAGCGTCCGATGGTCCTGCCGTCGTAGGTGGCCTGCGTCTGATCCTGCCAGTTGGCGCCAGGGTTCGAACCGCAGTGCCCCGCGACGATATCGATGATGAACACCAGCGTGCTGTTGTTCATCCTCGAACCTTCCGGTCCGTAGTAGTACGCGACGATGTCCTCGGACAGGCCCTCATTGCCACGCTTGATGTTCAGGCCCCAGCGGTTGGTGCCCGTGCGGATACGCAGTTCCGCAACCACGTCCTCCATGAACTTGTGGTTGCCACCGAACTCGCGGCACGAGTTGAGGAGATCGAACGGCTGCCGCGCCGCCACGGTAGCGACGACACCGAGGTACGATGTCATGATCTCGCACGCCCTGCCGCCGCCGGTGCAGTTGTAGCCGCCGTTCGGGCGGAAGGTGTTGACAGGGGCGCCCGTCGCTTCCCACGGATCGAAGTACCGGAACGCACCAGGCAATCCCAGCTCGACACTGCGACTCGTCACGGTGACGTTGGCATCGCCCGTCGGGCCGGCCGGTGCCACCGCGGTGATCGTGTTGGCGTCGAGTACCACGACGTTGGTCGCCTCATTGGCGCCGAACCTCACCTTCGTGGCGCCCAGGCCCGAGTCGGTGAGGCCGAAGTTCGTGCCCGTGATGGTGACACGCGTACCACCCGCCGGCGATCCCGACGTGGGAGCGACGCTCGCGATGGTCGGTGGGGGCGGTGCCGCAAGCGGCGAGATCAACGTGGGGAGACTGTCGGGCAGCACGGCACCAGGGCTGCCATGCCCGCCGACGATGCCGTCGCCCCAGTACATCGCGCGTTCGATGATCACCTCGTCGGTGGCTTCGAAGAACGCCGCGAACTTCCTGTTGTGCAGGCCGGGCAGCAGTGACGGTGAGATCGTCTCTCGCGACCGCGCCGGCACGAGCGTCGTCGTCTCGACGCCGGTACCCGGCGCGACGCCGGGGCCGGGCTCCACGTAGAACACGCCGCGGACGGTCACGGGCGCATCGGTGTTGTTGAGAATCAGATAATAGGTCGAGAAGAGCTTCGGATCGGCCTGGGCGGGATTGCGGAACTGCTGGAAGCCGCCTTCCTGGCCTTCGGCGAAGCCCCACTTGCGGGCGGCCGCCGCGCTGCCTGCCGATGCGGTGCCCTCGCGCAGACCCCGCCAGTACACGGCACGTTCGGCGACGAATCGCGTGCCCTGCGTGTTCAGCGCGCGCACGGAGAAGGCCTGGTTGTCGCCGGACAGTTCGTCGGGGTACTCACCCGCGAAGACGTTGTCGCGCTGCTGCGGTTTGAGCGTCCTGGTGACGCTCTTGGCGATGCCGCTCTTCCCGAAGAAATCCACCTCCACGTCGATGGGCTCCGTGGTGCTCGGGTTGTAGAGCAGGATGTACGTGTCGAAGTTGAGGGGCGCCCCGCTCTGCACGCCTTCGGCGAAGTACCACACGCTCTGCGGCTGCACGCCCAGCGCCGCATGGCCGCCGCGCATGTTCGGGCCCCAATACATCGCGCGCTCGGCGACGATGGGCACGGCGTTCTCCGACTCCACCTCGATCGCGAAATCGAACTGATTGCGCGCACCCAAGGTCGCCTCGAGAGCGGCGTTGGCGAGGTACGTGGCACGCTGACCCGGACCGAGCAGGCCGCTGCCGGCGTCGATGACCTCTTCACTCGCGCTCGTCAGGTAGCGGACCTTGACCTGCGCGCTGTCGGTCTTCGAGGGGTTGCTCACGAGCACGTACGTCTGGAACATCGGCGGCCCGCCGGCCGCGCCCTCGGCGAACGACCAGCTCGTGGCGGGCGCGTTGGCGCCCATCACGTTGTGACCGGCGCGCAGGTCCGTGATCCGCCCGTTGTGGTAGCCGGTGCCGAAGTTGAACAGACCATCGCCCCAGTACATCGATCGCTCGACGACGACGTCGGCGGTGGAGATCACTTCGAGCGCCGTGTCACGGCTGCCCACGAATGCTCGCGTGAGGAGGCCGGCGCGACTGTACGGTTCCACGGTGACGACGTGTTCGATGGGCGCGCTGCCGTCGGACGGCAGGAACCGCAGCGTGAGCTGCGCCGCGGTGCCCGTCGGATTGCCGACGAGGATCTCCTCTTCGAAACCGAAGCCCGCGTTGGTGGATCCTTCCGCGAAATACCAGCGCTTCAAATCAGGCTCACCCTGTGCGGGGTGCGCGTACATCAACGCGGCGGTCGCACACACGCCGACCGTCGCGAGTTTCAAGGCTCGAAACATGCTGCAACTCTTTCCATGGAAACCGCAG
>CAYRAE010000174.1:0-846 GCA_964422175.1 uncultured Luteitalea sp.
GACGAGCCCCTGATCGATCCCCAGACGCCGCTCGCGTAGGGCGGACCAGCCCGGAACGGGAGGCGGACATGGCCCTCGTGGCGGTCGGCGTCAGCGGCGGCATCAGCGCCTACAAGGCGGTCGAGGTGGTGCGCCTGCTGCAGAAGGCCGGCCATCAGGTGGCTGTCGTGATGACGCGTGCGGCGACGCGCTTCGTCGGTCCGCTGACGTTCGAAGCCATCACCCAGCGGCGGGTGATCACCAGCCAGTGGTCGCCTGGCGCCAACGCCGACATCGAGCACATCGCGCTCGCATCCGACGCTGCGCTGCTGCTTGTCGCGCCTGCCACCGCCAATACCGTCGCCAGGCTGGCGCATGGTATGGCGAACGATTTCCTGTCGTCGCTGGCCCTCGCCACTCGGGCGCCCGTACTTCTGGCGCCAGCGATGAACACCCACATGTACGACCATCCCGCGACGCAGGCCAACATGGCGCTGCTGCGGTCGCGCGGCGTCAGGTTCGTGGAGCCTGGCGAGGGCTACCTCGCGTGCGGGTGGGTCGGGAAGGGCAGACTCGCCGAACCCGACGTCATCGCGGCCGAGGCACTCGCGTTGATCGATGGGCCGCGACCGCTGCGTGGCCGTCGCGTCGTGGTCACGGCTGGTCCGACGTACGAGGATCTCGACCCCGTGCGGTATCTCGGTAATCGATCGAGCGGCAGGATGGGGATCGCGGTGGCGGCCGAGGCGTCGAGACAGGGGGCGGACGTCACGCTCGTACTGGGACCCTCATCTCTCGAACCGCCCCCGGCAGTACGAACGGTGCGTGTCAGGTCGGCGCGAGACATGCACGCCGCAGTGAGCGCTG
>CAYRAE010000174.1:856-7548 GCA_964422175.1 uncultured Luteitalea sp.
CATCGTGATGTCTGCGGCGGTGGCCGACTACACGCCGGCAGGCGGTCCCGCGGGCGACAAGGTGAAGAAGGCGGACGGTGCCCTGACGATGGCCCTGGAGCGTACGGTGGACATCCTGGCGGACCTGGGCCAGTGGCGCGGCGGACGTTCGGAGCCGGTGCTCGTCGGCTTCGCCGCCGAGACATCCGATGTGCTCGCGTATGCCGCGCGCAAACGCGAAGCCAAGCATGTCGATCTGATCGTGGCCAACGACGTGAGTCAGGCAGGGGCCGGGTTCGAGGTGGACACCAACATCGCGTCGTTCGTCACCGCCGAGGGTGTCGAGACATTCCCCCTCGAGACGAAGGCGGCCCTGGCTGCCCGCATCGTTGGGTTCGTGGCACGCCGGCTCGGCGCGAGCGTGACGTCATGAGTGACGCGCTCGATCCGCGTGCGCACCTGCGTCGCCATCTCGCCTTCTACAAGGACCTGGGCGTGGCCGGATTCAGCCGCGACGCGGCGTGGCGCGGTGAAGGCGCCACTGGCGAACCGGCAGCGTCCATGGCCGGCGAGGAGTCTCCGGTGATTGCAGCCGCGGACGCGGGCGAGACGTGCTCGTCACTCGATGCGCTTCGCGCGCACATCGGTCCGCAGTGCATGCGCTGCAAGCTGTGTCAGCTCGGGCGCACGCAGGTGGTGTTCGGCGTCGGCAATCCAAAGGCCGATCTCATGTTCGTGGGCGAGGCTCCTGGCGCCGACGAGGACCAGCAGGGCATCCCCTTCGTTGGCCGCGCGGGGCAGTTGTTGACCAGGATCATCGAAGCCATCGAGATGCGTCGCGACGATGTGTACATCGCGAACGTGATCAAGTGCCGTCCGCCGGGGAACAGGAATCCCGAACCCGACGAAGTGGGCGTCTGCGAACCGTTCCTGTTCCAGCAGATCGACATCATCAAGCCGAAGGTCATCGTGGCGCTCGGAAAGTTCGCGGCGCAGGCGCTGCTGCGCGTGGACACCCCGATCACGCATCTGCGTGGCCGCGTCCACGACTTCCGCGGCGCACGCCTCGTGCCCACCTTCCATCCGGCCTACCTGCTGCGGAGTCCCGAGAAGAAGCGGGACACGTGGGACGACATGAAGCTCGTGCGATCCCTGCTGAGGGGCGAGGCCCACTGATGCGCCTGGTCCGCGTGGCCGTGCCCGTCCCGGGGCTCGGCCTGCTGACCTATCGCCTGCCCGACGGTCTGCAGGCACCCCGGGGCACGCGCGTCGTCGTCCAGGTCGGCCCGCGCAAGGTCACCGGACTCGTCACGCACGACAACGCGCCGGCAGACGACGTGCCCGCGCGCGTGCGCGACATCCTGGAAGTGATCGATGACGTGACGTTCCTCCCCGAGGAAGTGGTCGATCTCGCGCTGTGGGTCGCTGACTACTACATGGCAGGACCCGGAGAGGCGATTGCGACCGCCCTTCCGCCCAAGGGCTGGCTGCGCAGCGACATGACGGTGACGCTCGCCGAGGACGCCGACGATGCGGCCAGGCATGCCGTGCGTGAACTGCCGCTCGATCAACCCGTGGACGAGGCGATCCTCGATGTGCTGCGCGAACGCGGGCCCGTGCTGCGACGCCAGATCGCGCGAGTGATCGCGGGTCGCGTGCGCGATGTTGAGGTGACGGCCGATGTCGCGTCGCGCGCCGTCCGTCGACTGCTGAAGGCCGGCGTGGTGCGCCTGCAGCCCGTGGTGACCGGGCAGGCCGATGCCTCGCGCAAGCAGCGCTGGATCCTGCCGACGGCCCTCGCGTTCGAACCGGCGACGGTGCGGCTTGGAGCGAAGCAGGCGGCAGCCGTGCGCGTGCTGACAGGGAGTCCGGCGGGCATCGACGCCGGCGACCTTCGCGATCAGGGGATCGGCAGCGAAGTGGTGCGACGGCTCGTCGCGCTCGGCCTGGCGCGCGTCGAGTGGCGATCGGTCCTGCGCGATCCGTTCGCGAGCGGATCCGCGGGGGTCTCGGATGCGCTTGCCGCGCAGCTGTTCCTGCCCTTGACCGCCGAACAGACGGCAGCGATGGAGGTCCTGGAACCACTCATCGGCAAGACGTTCAGTCCCGCGCTGCTGCACGGCGTGACGGGGAGCGGGAAGACGCAGGTCTATCTGCGACTGGCACGCCGTGCGCTGGCGCAGGATCGTGGCGTGCTGCTGCTCGTCCCCGAGATCGCGCTGACATCCGCCGTGGCATCGCTGTTCCGGCGTGCGTTCGGCGAGCGCGTGGCCATCCAGCACAGCGGGCTCTCGGATGGCGAACGCTACGATCAGTGGCATCGCATCCGTCGCGGCGAGGTCGACATCGTCATCGGGACGCGATCCGCGGTGTTCGCGCCGCTGCCGCGCCTTGGCCTCGTGATCGTGGACGAGGAGCACGACACGGCCTACAAGCAGGAAGAGAGCCCGCGGTATCACGGACGCGATGCGGCGATGGTGCGTGCGCGCGACGCGGGTGCGGCGATCGTGCTGGGATCGGCGACGCCGGCCCTCGAGACGTGGCGTCATGCGGTCGAAGGGCGGTACCGCCTCGTCCAGATGCGCCAGCGCGTGAACGATCGCCCACTGGCCGACGTGCGCATTGTCGACATGCGCGACGCCCTGATCGAGGACGGTCCCGAGGTCGTCCTGAGCCAGCCGCTGCGACAGGCGTTGCAGGAGTGCCTCACCAGGCGCGAACAGGCGATGGTGCTGCTCAACCGCCGCGGTTATGCGCCGTCACTGTTGTGCCGCGCGTGCGGCAACACGGCGGAGTGCCCCAATTGCGCCGTCACGCTGACGGTACACAAGCGGGCGTCGCAGGTGCGCTGCCACTACTGCGGGTATGCCGCGCCGCTGCCGGAGACGTGCGCGTCGTGTCAGGGAGCGTTCCTCGAATACACGGGCGTCGGTACCGAGCGCGTCGAGCAGGAGGTACGCGCCGTGTGTCCCGATGCGCGCATCGCGCGCGTGGACCGCGACACCATGCAGCGGCGTGGCGCCATCGGACGGGTGCTGGCCCAGTTCGCGAAGCGGGAGATCGACGTGCTGGTGGGCACACAGATGATCGCGAAGGGACACGACTTCCCGCAGGTGACGCTCGTTGGCGTGGTCTCGGCAGACGTCGGTCTTGGCGTGGCCGACTTCAGGGCCGCGGAGCGCACGTTCCAGTTGCTCACGCAGGTGGCGGGGCGCGCGGGTCGTGGCGATGCGCGTGGAGAGGCCATCATCCAGACGTTCCACCCGAACCACTATGCGATTGGCATGGCCGCGCAGCAGGCCTACGACGCATTCGTCGAACGGGAGCTCGAGTTCCGCGAGCGGATGCGGTATCCCCCGTGGCTGTCGATGATCAACATCGTGGTGCGCCACGCCTCGCTGGCTACCGCGCTGCGAGAGGCAGGTCAACTGGCCGATGCGTTGAGGACGCTCGGTGCGGAGCGCTTCGGTGTGCTCGGTCCTGCACCGGCGCCCCTGGGGCGACTGCGCGGCGAGTCGCGCGTGCAGGTGTTCCTCAAGGGCCGCGATCGTGCGGCGATGCGCCACGCCACGCGTCAGGCGCTCGCTTCGCTCCCCGCGCTGCACAAACGCGTCACGGTCGACGTCGATCCCCTGACGATGCTTTGAGTTCCCTACCGTCCGCCAAGGAAGTCAGCGGGACTGATTGGCACCGGCGTGAAGCTCAGGACGAACATCGCCACGGCAAAGAGACCGAGCAGGATGCGGGTCTTGCCGATGGGGACGTGTTCTTCGCCGACGGGCGGGTGATCGAGGCCGAACGCCCACATCATGATCACCAGAAGGACGGTCCACACGGCCCAACTCGTCGAGACGAAGATGGCCAGCGCCACCAGGATGAGGACGGCGGCCATCGTGACGTAGCGTGAGGCTCGCCCCACGAGCGCATGGATGATGTGACCGCCGTCGAGTTGTCCGGCGGGGAACAGGTTGAGCGCCGTCGCGAGCAGGCCGAACCAGGCGGCGAAGCCGGTCGGGTGCATCACGAAGAGCGCACGCGCGGGCAGTTCACCGAACCACATCTTCTGCAGGAGCGTGAGCAGCAGTGGATCACCGAGGTTGAGTCCGCCCTGAAGGGCAATCGGTCGTGACAGGTGGACGACGTACGAGTGCGACACGCCGTAGACCGCAAGAGGCACGAGCACGACGAATCCGGCGATGGGGCCCGCGATGCCGACGTCGAAGAGCGCACGGCGCGTGCGCGGCAACGCCATCCGGATCACCGCGCCGAGCGTCCCGACGATCGAGAAGGCCGGCGCAGGGATGAAATACGGAAGCGACGCCGGAATCCGGTAATATCGACACGCGAAGTAGTGCCCGAGTTCGTGCGATCCGAGGATGAGGAGCGCGGGCACGCTGAACCAGAGGCCGCCGAGGAGAGCCGTCGAGGCAGACATCGCCACGCGCCTCGTGCCGACGGCCGAGACGTAGTTCACGAAGAAACTGGCGCCGGCCCACGTCATGGTGACGAACGTCAGGAGCAGCAGGAGCAGGTGGACCCAGCCCGCATGGCCGATGCGCCGCGGTGGTCCGATGGGGTAGTCCGGTGGCGTCAACGGGCCGGTGACCCAGGCGCTGTCAGCTGGCGACCAGCGGACGTCGATGGGCTCGTCGGGAGTCGCGGCGGTTTCGCCTGGACCAGAAGGAGGCAGGGGAGGAGTCGACACGGGCGCCTGGTCGTCAACCGCCGATGTTCTGGAGGTCCTTGCCGGGCTTGAAGCGGATGGTGCGACCCGGTGGGATGCGTACCTCCTTGCCCGTCCGGGGATTGCGCCCGATGCCGCGCTTGCGGGGCTTCACCTGGAAGACGCCGAATCCTCGCAGTTCGATGCGTTCGCCACGTTTCATGGCTTCACGCATCGCCTCGAAGACGGCCTCCACGGCGACCTCGGCCTTCACCTTGGTGATGTCGGCGACGGTCGCCACTTCGTTGATGATGTCGACCTTGATCATCGTGAGCCGCTAAGAAGCATAGATACAGGGGTTTAGAAGTGTCAATCTGCAAGATCGCCGCATGAGCGGCACAGTCGCGCGCGCGCGGCCCACCGTGGTGCTCGTCGGCCGGCCGAACGTCGGCAAGTCGACGCTCTTCAATCGCATCGCGCGCACGCGCCGCGCCATCGTCAACGCGATGCCCGGGACGACGCGCGACGTGCTCGCGCACGACGCCGAGTGGCAGGACACGCCGTTCAGGCTCGTCGATACCGGCGGCATCTTCGGACACACCGAAGATCCGCTCCACGACATGGTGGTGGAGCACGGCAGACGCGCTATCCAGCAGGCCGATCTCATCGTGTTCGTCGTCGATGGCCGCGAAGGACGTCTGCCCGGCGACGATGAGATCGCGGCAGCGGTGCGGACGACGAGCGCGCCGGTGTTGCTGGCGGTGAACAAGGCCGACGACAAGCGCGCCCGCGATCGGATGTACGAGTTCTTCGCGTTCGGCTTCGAGCAGGTGTTCGAGATCGCCGCCGAGCACGGGACCGGCGTGCCCGACCTGCTCGACGCCGTGCGCGCGTACCTCGTTTCTGCCGGCAAGACGGGCAGCGCGGCGGCCACGTCCGATGCCGACGAGATCGCCGTGGCCATCGTCGGCCGCCCGAACGTGGGGAAGTCGTCGCTCGTCAACAGGCTGCTGCGCGAAGAACGCCTCATCGTCAGCGACATCCCCGGGACGACGCGCGACGCGATCGACACGGTGCTGCGCTGGCACGACCGCACGTTCCGCATCGTCGATACGGCAGGCATCAGGCGGCCGGGACGCGTGGCCAGTTCGCACGCGGTGGAGATGGTGAGCGTGCTCACGGCGAAGCGTGCGATGGAGCGCGCCGACGTCGCCGTGCTGGTGATCGACGCGTCACAGGGCGCCACCGATCAGGATGCGGCCATCGCGGGCGAGGCCGAACGGCTCGGCTGCGGGATGATCATCGCGGCCAACAAGTGGGACCTCACCAAGGGCGAGGGGGACCGCTACTACAAGGCCTTCGACGAGGAGCAGCGGTTCCGCATGAAGTTCCTCGACTACGCGCCATTGCTGCACATATCGGCGTTGACAGGTGAGCGCGCGTCGAAGGTGCTGGAAGTGGTGGAGCGCGTCGCGAAGGCGCGAGGGACGCGCGTGTCGACGGGCGAGCTCAACCGCTTCGTCGAGCGGATCAGCCGCGAACATCCGCCGTCATCACCGGACAAGCGGCGCGTGAAGATCCTCTACGCGGCCCAGACGGGCGTCGCGCCGCCGCAGTTCGTCTTCTTCACCAACGTCGCCACGTCGTTCCACTTCTCGTACGAGCGGTTCCTGGTGAACAAGCTGCGCGAGACGTTCGGGTTCGAGGGGGCGCCCATCCGTATCGTGGTACGCAAACGCACGCGCGCCGACGACTGACGTCGCACTATACTTTTGCGGTGCCCGACGTGACGATTCCGGACAAGCCTGCCTTCAAGGCGAGCGAGGTCTGTGAGCTCGCGCAGATTCAGCCGTACGTGCTGCGATCGTGGGAATCTGAATTCTCCGATCTCGGCCTGTCGAAGACGCCTGGCGGTCCGCGCGTCTACAGGCGTCTCGACGTCGAGCGCGTGCTGCGGATCCGGGAACTCGTTTTCACGGAAGGGCTGACGCTCTCGGGCGTACGTCGGCGCTTCGAGGCCGAGCAGCCGCCGGTCGAGGACGACCTCTTC
>CAYRAE010000175.1:0-1303 GCA_964422175.1 uncultured Luteitalea sp.
GAACGACAGGATCGCCACCCGCAGCGTGTAGCGACCATCGAGTACCGTTGACGAAGTGAAGTAGCGGCCGTCCTTCAGCAGTGTCTCGAGCAGGCCCTGATTGACCTGGTCGACCGCATCGGCCCCAAGACCGTCGGGGACCCACCGGAATGTGACGATCGAGAGATCCGGCTCGGGGCCCACTTCGAAATGCAACCTGGCCGCTTCGGTGCGGAAGTAGCGGGCCAGCAGCAGTTTCTCGGCGAGTGCTGCCCGGAACGGCGCCACCCCCGCCACCAGCAGCGGCAACCAGATCCGGAGCCCCCGAAACGGGCGAGACAGTTCCGGGGAGAGGTCGGCCGGTGAACTGACATCCGGGTGCGAATCGACATCCTGCAGATACGCGGCACTGTGAGCGTGCGCGGCGCGCAGGGCGCCACCATCACGCACGAGCAGTACACCGGTGCCCCAGGGGAGGAAGAGTCCCTTGTGGGGATCGAGTGTCACCGAATCGGCCAGATCGATGCCGGCAAGGCGGGAACGGCCGTCATCGGTGAGGAGAAAGAACCCACCGTATGCGGCGTCGACATGCAGCCAGCAACGTTCCCGTCTCGCGACGGCAGCGATCGCGTCGATGGGATCGACCGCACCGGTGTCGGTAGTGCCGGCGGAAGCGACGATCAACCACGGTCTGAGTCCGGCGTCGCGATCCGCCGCGATCGAACGGGCGAGGATATCGGGCCGCATCCGGTGTCGTTCATCGACAGCGACGATCCGCAACACCGCGTCGCCCAATCCGGCCAACCGCAGCCCCTTGACGACCGAGTGATGCGACTGGGTGGTGAGATAGACCACCGCCGACGTGACGTCAACGCTCCGGAGACCGGCCGCTTCCCGTGCCGTGACGATCGCCGTGAAGTTGGCCATGCTGCCACCCGAGGCGATGTAGCCGGCTGCGGAGTCCGGATAACCAACCAGCGAGGCGACCCAGCGGATCATCTGTTGTTCGATGTGTACCGCCCCCGGCGCGACCGCATGGATAGCCGAGTACTTGTTGACCACCGAGCCCAGGTAGTCCGCCAGAGCGGCGTGGTGCAGGCTGCTGCCCGGTATGTAGGCGAGATGTCGTCCCGAAGCCGGGTTGGCTCCCGAGTGCATCACCTCACGCTCCAGGAAGGCCACCGCCTCGTCCATTCCGATTCCGTGCTCGGTCGGTCCAGGTCCTGTCAGTACCGAGTCGGGGGACGTTCCGACGAACGCGGGAGCCGTATCGAGGCCGGCCATGAAGCGTTCAGCGGACGCGGCGACCATGGCGAGATGGGCG
>CAYRAE010000175.1:1403-7546 GCA_964422175.1 uncultured Luteitalea sp.
TCGATAGCGCCATCTCGCGACGATGTCGTACAGCCAGTCGCGGCCTCGCCTGGGAGTCAGCGACAAACCCGCACTGAGCCACGCCCACGCGCCGCCCATGCAGTCCAGCGCGCCGAGGATGGCCGTGGATCGCACGGTGACGCGATCGTCGCGAAGCAGAATGAGCGAATCGATCCCCGCGAGTTCGTCATGCGCCCGGAGAACGTGCTGCGCCGTGTCTCCCGTCAACGGCGCGAAGCGCAACGCACCCCGCACGTCTGCCCACAGCAGGAACCGAACCCAGGCATGGCACAGCGCACAGTGCCCGTCGAAGAGGACGACGGGTTGCGATGGCGAGGTACTCACCGTATGCGTCGCAGGTCGGTGGAGGCCGACTACCGCGGCGCCGGGCGCGGGGTGGCGTCGGCGTCGACGAGCTTCAACGCCCACTTGATCGCGCCGACGATCATCGCCTGCATCTCCGGCTTGTCCCAGGTGGCCTCGACGTGGCCGAGCGTCGTGTAGAAGACACGACCCCGTCCGTGCAGTCTGGCCCACGCGACCGGGAAGTCGCGGTCGGTGCGGCGCACACGCGGGTTGTCGAGGTCCAGCTTCGACGCATCGAGCCGCATGAGCACGCGCGTTCCCGCGCGCGAGAAGTCCTTGAACTGGTAGATCTCGTCCCTGATGGTGAACGTCGACGGCCACGCCTCCATGCCCGGGAACGCCGGGTCCTCGACGATCACCGGTGCGTCGAAGGTGTTCCACGGATGCTCGTCGAAGTAGCCGCCGATCATCTCGCCGTACGCGGGCCACTTCGTGAACGTGATCGTCGCGCTGTGGATGCCGATGAATCCCTTGCCATCGTCGCGCACGAAGCCGAGGAAATCCGCCTGCTGGCCGGCATCCATCTCCAGCGTGCCGCCGGTGTAGAAGACGACGGCGTCGAAGTCGTCGAGATTGCGCGCGTTGTATTCGAGCTTCCGCTTCGTCACCACCTCGGTGTCGGTGCGGATCACCGTGTCCCAGAGTCCGGTCTCGCGGCCGAGACGCGCGATGGTGACCATCGCGTGCGTGACGGCCTCGTGGCGATAGCCCTTCTCCTCGCCGATGACCAGCAGGCGCTTGCGCGCCGCGGGCGCCTGGGCGGCGCTCGGCACGACGATCGTGAAACACGCGGCGAGCGCGACCAGCGCGGCGACCTGGCGGCGTGAACGCATGCCTCGTGACATTCGGTCTAGAACTCCTCGTGTGTGCTCGGGTCTCCGCCGAACCACCGGCCGTCGGGGCGGCCGAGAGCCGTGATTGCCGCGACTTCGGCATCCGACAGCTCGAACCCGAACACGTCGAGATTCTGCGCCTGACGCTCGGCGTGCGAAGACTTCGGAATCGGCAGCGATCCGATCTGGACATGCCAGCGGAGCACCACCTGCGCGGGTGACACCCCATGACGCTCCGCGGCCTCTTTCACCGGAGCCTCTTCATAGGGCGGGTTCCTCTTGCCCAGCGGCGACCACGACTCGGTCTGGATGCCGTGCTCGGCATGGAACGCACGCTGCTCGACCTGCGGAAAGTATGGATGCAACTCCACCTGGTTGACCGCTGGCGTCACCCCGGTCTCATCGATCAGTTGCTGCAGGTGCTGCGGCAGGAAGTTGGAGACGCCGATCGACCTGACCACGCCGCGCTTCTGTAACTCGATCAGCGCCCGCCAGGCCTCGACGAACTTGCCCTGCTTCGGGTTTGGCCAGTGAATCAAGTACAGGTCGATCTGCTCGATGCCGAGTCGCCACGCAGATTCGTAGCCGATGGCCAGCGCACGGTCGTAGTCGTGGTAGCGGCCAGGCAGCTTGCTCGTGATGCACAGTTCGGAGCGGTCGATGCCCGACTTGCGGATGCCCTCGCCCACGGCACCCTCGTTGTCGTAGTTCACCGCGGTGTCGAGGAGTCGGTACCCGGCCGCGATGGCATGGGCGATCGATTCCGCACCGATATCGCCGCGCAGGTCGTATGTGCCGAGGCCGATCGTCGGAATCGTGTTGCCGTCGTTCAGCGTCCTGGTTGGCATCGGGGTAGCGCGAGTCATATATCCATTCTCACCCCGATTCGGGATGGCTACTTCGCGGTCAGCCTGACGCCGCCGATCCGCTCCATCGCGCGGAGGTACGCGAGGAGGTCGTCGGCCGGCAGGGGATCGAACTCACCCGCGAGGAAATCGCGGATCTGCAGCACCGTCCGGTCGCCCTTCTGCAACAGGAGGTTGAGCTCCGCGCCCATGTGCTGCGGCAGCTTCGCCTCCACCGACGCCACGAGCGCGCGGTCGGCGGGCGGCAGGCTGTCGAGCAGCGGCTGGTTGCGTCCGCGACGTCCGAGCATCCGGCCACCCGGCACGCGCGCCGCGACGATGCGCGACGCTTCGGTCTCGGCGGCCGTGCGTGTCGGCTCGACGGGGGGCACGCCGAGCTGCTGCGCGCGCAGCGCGTGATACGCCGTGATGTCGGCCTGCAGCGCGTCCGCGCGGCGGTCCACCAGGGGCAGGAGCGTCGCCAGCGACCGCGTGCCTCCCGTCGCATCGGCGAAGAGGTCCTTCACCGACGCCAGGACCGCGCGCTCCACGCCCTGCTGATGTGTGATGGCGTTCTTCGCCTCGGCGTACGCGATGGCGAGCGAGGGCCCGTCGGTGGCGTCGGCGAGATACCCGATCCCCTTGCGCTCGGCGGCGCCGAGTCGCTCGGTGCCGCGCGCGAGCGACTCGCCCGCGACCGTGATCGCGGTGGCATCGCCTGCCGACGCGAGCAGCGACAGCGAGGCGGTTCCCACGACGGCGGCCCGGCGGAACTGTGTCGGGTCGAGCTTGTCGGGCGTGTCCTGCGACGAGTGGTACCACATGTCGGGCCACGTGATGAACATGAGCGCGGGCACGCCGCGCTGCATGTAGACGACGTGGTCGCTCGATCCGTAGTGCTTCTCCACGCTGATGTAGAAAGGATCCTGGCTGCCGTTGGGCGAGAGGATCGGCAGCGTGAAGCGGTAGCCGTTGTCGCGGAAGCGCACGCGCTCCTGGTTGATGGCCGCGACCCACTCCATGACGCTCTGGCCGACGTCGTTCAGGTACGTCGGGAACGTGTCGGGCGTGCGGTGCAGTACCCAGCGGCTCCCGCTCCGCGCGAGACCGAGGCCTTCCATGTCGAAGTTCAGGTCGGCGACGAGCGTCTTCGCCACCTCCGGATGTGCGTCGAGCCACGCGTTCGTGCCGCTGATCTCCGGCACCCACAGGAAGTGGACGGTGCGCCGCGGCCGCGGCAGCTTGCCCTCCTTGATCAGCCGGATGTAGGTCCGGCCCATCTCGAGGATCAGCCCGGATCCCGACGCATCGTCGTTGGCGCCCTGCTTGATGTAGCCCTCGTGCAGGTGCGCCGAGATGACGACCGCCTGATCCGTGCTGCCATCGCCCTTGATCGTGGCGTGGACGGTCTCGAGCTCGCCCGGGAACGTCTCGGCGCGGACGATCGATCGGATCGTGAGCGACTGCCCCTTGCCGAGCGTGTCGGCGAGTTCGCGTCCTACGCGCGGCGACACGATCCAGCCGAAGCCGGGCGTGCGCCCCTGCGGTGCGTTGCCGCCGATGCTCGCCGAGAGGATGGCGTCGGGGTAGGACTCGGGACGCAGCGCGTTCCAGCTGATGACGCCCACGGCGCCGCGCTCGAACACGCCGAGCTGCTGAAGCGTGGTGGCCGTGGCCGACCCCAGTACCACCTTGCCCTTCACGTCCTTGTTGGCGTAGTCCTCGGGACGTCCGCCGACTCCCACGTCGACGACCTCCGCGGTGACGTCGCCGTTCTCGCTGTTGGGCGCGAGCGAGATGGCCACGTCGTGGATGTCGTACAGCTTGCGGACTTCGGGCGCGGTGATCCACAGCTCGCCCTGCCAGCCCTGCCACGAACGCTGCTGCGTCGGGAACGACTCGATCTTCACGTCGCCGAACCCGTACTCGGTGGCGAGGCGCGCGATGACCTCGTTCTCGCGGAAGTGTCCTTCGTACTCGGCCCGCGAGCGGACGCGCGGGTAGGGCACCAGTTCCAGCACGTGGTGCAGGGCGCGCTCGCCCGAGGCCTCGTTGATGATGGCCCGCAGCTGGTCCCATGGCAGCAGCGTCCGGTCCTCGCGTTCCTGGGCGGAGGTGCCTCCACCCAGGAGCGTGAAGCCAACGATGGCCACGGTGATGGTCGAACAGGCGAGTCTCGTCAGGGTACGTGTCGTGATGCGCATGGTTACGGCCGCGACGTCGTGCCGGGGGTGGGCGGTGCCGCGGGAGTGGCGGGACCAGCCGGCGATCCCGGCTTTGATGGAATGGTCTCGCGCGTGAAGCGCGGCAGCTTCTCGTCGCGCGTGGCGAGATGATACACGGCGGCTGCCACGGCCTCGGCCGACTGGATGGCGTCGCTCTCGATGATGCGTTCGTAGGTGTCGAGATTGGAGTGCCAGGTGTGCGACTGGTACTCGATGGGATCCTGGCCGACGCTGATGCCCGGGAGGCCCGCTTCGTTGAACGACGTGTGGTCGGAGCCGCCGCGCGCGCGCGACCGCGTGGCGGTGGCGCCGAGCAGGCCGTTCGCGCGGAAGGGCACCGTCACGGCGTCGAGAATCGCGGTCGTCTCGGGTGGGCCGAACACCGTCAGCGACCGCGCCTTGCCCGTGCCCATGTCGATGTTGAAGTAGCCGTTGAAGTGCTCGAACTCCGGCTTCGGGTTCTCGAACGAGCCGTAGTGCTCGGCCACGTACGCCTGCGAGCCGAGCAGACCCTGTTCTTCACCGCTCCAGAGCACCACGCGTATGGTGCGGCGCGGCTTCGCGCCCACCGACTGCAGGATGCGAATCGCCTCGAGCATCACCGCGGATCCGATGGCGTTGTCGGTGGCGCCCGTCGCGGCGTGCCACGAGTCGAGATGCCCGCCGAGCAGCACCACTTCCTGTGCCTTGTCGGTGCCGGGAATCTCGGCGACCACGGTGTACTGCGTGCTGCCTTCGGGGTGGACCGTGTTGACGATCGTGGCCTCGAGCTCGACGGGACGGCCGCCGTCGAGCAGGCGGGCAATGCGTCCGTAGTCCTCGTTGCGCACGACGACGGTGGGCACCGCCCGGCTCACGTCGAACGTCCGGTTGTTGAACGCGCGGATGCGGCCGTGCTCGAAGCCGGCGTCGTTGAGCCGCAGCGCCGCGCCCTCGGCGACGAGGAACGCATTGACCTGGTTGTCGGTCTCGATGGGCGTCAGCGCGCCCGGACGCGGCGTGACGGCGGCGCGGGGCGGACCGAACGCGCCACCCGCGCCCGAGAGCTGCGCGCGGACGTCGGCGTCCTCCCGACGCTTGGCCACGGGGTTGAAGGCGACGCCGGGCGATGCCGGACGGCCGACGAGC
Organism: uncultured Luteitalea sp.; assembly: GCA_964422175.1. Taxonomy (GTDB): domain Bacteria; phylum Acidobacteriota; class Vicinamibacteria; order Vicinamibacterales; family Vicinamibacteraceae; genus Luteitalea. The sequence goes on from CAYRAE010000175.1 coordinate 6,801, forward strand.
ACGGCGCGGCCCTTCAGCGTGCCGCGGAGCGCGCCGAGCGCGGCGTCGAGCTCGGCCTGCGTCGGGCTCGCCGGTACCTCGATGAGGAGGGCCGACGCGGTGACCGTCCCCGGCGTACCGGGCGTCCACGCCAGCGGCTCCACCACCAGCGAGTCCTTCACGGGCGAGGTCAGGAACACGGCCGTCTTCTCGTTGGCCCACCCCGGGTGCCCGAAGTTCCAGGGCTCCAGGTGCGCATTCTTCAGGCCCCACGTCGTCGCCTGCCGGACGATCCAGTCCTGCGCGGCGCGCAGGTTGGGCGAGCCGGTGAGCCGTGGCCCGTACACGTCGGTCAGCACGTGCAGCGTCTTCAGGATCTGCGAGTGCTCGTGGGCTTCGCGCCGGATCTTCCAGAGAACGTCCTGATCGACGCGTTCGGCCGAGATCGAGGCCGGCTGGGCACGCAGGGCGGCGCCAGAAGCCAGGGCGAGTACCAGCGCCGAAGCGGCGCCCAAGGCTCGTCGAGTCTGCATGCGGCAGGACTATAGCAACGCCGGTCCGGCCGGACGAAGCCGCGACCGTGTCATCGCCCCCCGTGCTGCGACACTGTCGATGCGGGGGCACTCGCACCGCGCGGTGCCCCCAGGTACCCGAGTCTCACGCCGCCCCAGGGACGAGCACCGCCCGCCCTCGAATGCGGCCCTCTTTCAGCGTGCGGTACACCTCGACCGCCTGCGTCAGCGGGAATTCTTCGGTTTCGGCGTGGA
>CAYRAE010000176.1:0-7540 GCA_964422175.1 uncultured Luteitalea sp.
TCCTGCCGGTCATCAAGACCTGCGCGCAGGCCCGCGGCCGTGGTGCTGCCCATCGCGGACCGGCACGCGGCGTATGCCGCGGAGGTGCGGGCTACGCTCACGGCCGCGGGCCTGCGCGCAGGTCTTGATGACCGGCAGGAGAAGATCGGGTACAAGATCCGGGAAGCCCAATTGCAGAAGGTGCCGTACATGCTGGTGGTCGGCGACAAGGAAGTGGCCGACGGCGCAGTGGCGGTGCGAAGCCGGCAGGGGGGCGATCTGGGGAGCCGGTCGGTGAGCGCGTTCGTCGCCGACGCGGTCGCCGAGATCGAGAACAAGGGCAGGCAGGCGGAACAGCCGTTAGCAGTGTAGGAAGCGTTTCGCGCCGCCGATCAGTCGATCGGGGCACGGGGCGCGTTCAAGGAGGTCGTTATCGCGTTCGACAATCGCATGCGGGGTCCCAGACGGGACGACAGGGTCCGGATCAACGAGCGCATTCGCGTGCGTGAGGTCCGGGTGATCGACGAGACGGGTGCGCAGTTGGGCATCATGGCTCCGGCGCAGGCCGTGGCGCTGGCCCGGTCGAAGGGCCTGGACCTCGTCGAAGTCGCCGCTACAGCCGTGCCGCCGGTCTGCCGTATCACCGATTACGGCAAGTACCAGTACAACGAGCAGAAGAAGCAGCGGCAGGCCCGCAAGCATCAGAAGACCATCGAGGTGAAGGAAGTCAAGTTCCGCCCGAAGGTCGACCTGCACGATTACGACTTCAAGAAGCGCAACATCCAGCGCTTCCTGCACGAAGGCGACAAGGTCAAGGCGGTGGTGTTCTTCCGCGGGCGCGAGATCGCGCACCCGGAGATCGGCCGCCGGATCCTGGAGCGGCTGATCGGCGAGTTGAACGACATCGCCGTGGCCGAGAACATCCCGCGGATGGAAGGCAACACGATGCACACCATCCTGTCAGGCCGTCCGGGGATCAAGAAGCTGGAGAAGCCGTCCAAGCCGGAGCGCGAGCCGCGCCCCGAGGCCGAGGACGACGATACGGAGATGACGCCGGAGGAACTCGCAGCGGCCGCCGCCGAGGCAGCGGCTGCGGAGAGCAAGCCGGACTAGGGGTCCGGGGACGTGAGGTCCCCGACACGCGGTGCCCGTGCGGGCCCGTGGCACACACGCAACGAAGACGAGTCAGATCATGCCGAAACTCAAGACCCACAAGGGCGCCTCGAAGCGGTTCAAGCGGACCGCCTCTGGCAAATTCCTGCGCGGCAGCGCGTTCAAGCGGCACATCCTGACGAGCAAGACCACCAAGCGCAAGCGCGCGCTGCGTGGCACGGTGCTCGTGTCCGCTCAGGATCAGGGCAAGCTGGAGTTGATGCTGCCGTACAAGTGAATTGCAGAATTTCAGGAATTTCGGAATTGCCTGCACTGGTAAGCAAATTCTGAAATTGTGAAATTGTGAAATTCCTGAGAGCGGTCCGGGCTACAAGTCGGTTGAGCGCCGCCCCGAGGCTGCGGAGAAGACGATGCCAAGAGTGAAGCGTGGCACGGTGCGCCGTGCGAAGCGCGAGAAGTTGTTGACCCTTGCCAAGGGTTACTACGCCAACAAGAGCAAGCTGTACCGCTTTGCCAAGGAGGCGGTGGACCGCGCGCTCAAGAGCGCGTTCGTCGGCCGTCGCCGCAAGAAGCGCGATTTCCGCCGGCTGTGGATCATCCGCATCAACGCCGCGGCACGCCAGCAGGGGATCAGCTACTCGCAGTTCATCGCCGGCCTCTCGCGTGCGGGCGTGGCGGTGGACCGCAAGATGCTCGCAACGCTCGCCGTGAGCGAGCCCGCGGCGTTTGCGGCGCTGACCACGCGCGCCAAGGACGCCCTCAAGCAGCAGAACGCTTAGGAATTGCAGACGTTCTGAAATTCCACGGGGGCCGCCTTCGCGGGCGCGCCCCCGTTTTTTCGTATGTCCTGAATTCCTGATTCCTGTACTTCCGAATCGCCCATGTCAGACCTCTCCGTTTCAGTCGCTGCGCTGCGAGCCGAGTTCGACACCGCACTGGCGGCGGTGTCGACGGCTGCCGACCTCCAGGCCCTTCGCGATCGCTTCCTGAGCCGCAAGCACGGGCTCGTCACCGCCTTGTACGGCGAGATCGCAAAGGCGCCCGTCGAACAGAAGCGCGAGATCGGCAGGCTGGCCAACGAACTGAAGCAGGCCGTCGAAGCCGGCCTCGAGTCGCGCCGCGAGACAGTGGCCAGCGGCACGCGAACGCCGGGCATCGACCTCACGCTGGCCGCCCGTCCGCTGCCCGCCGGCTCACGTCATCCGCTCAACGCGATGCGCGAGCGCATCGAGCGCATCTTCGCGCGCATGGGCTACGAGATCATCGACGGACCCGAGACCGAAGACGACTGGCACAACTTCGAGGCGCTGAACATGCCCGCGGATCATCCGGCCCGTGATGCGCAGGACACGCTGTATCTGGAGAAGGCATTCAACCGGCAACCGGCAACCGGCAATCGGCAACCGGACAGTACGGACGGGCGACAACCGGCAACGGGCAACGGGCCACCGGGTGGGGAGCCGCGGCCGGCGACGTTGTTGCGGACGCATACGTCGGCGATGCAGGTGCGGTACATGGCCGAGCATGGGGCACCCGTGCGCATCGTCGCGCCGGGGCGGGTGTATCGGCGCGACAGCCTGGACCTCACGCACACGCCGATGTTCCAGCAGGTCGAGGGTCTCGTCGTCGGCGAACACGTGACGATGGCCGATCTCAAGGGCACGCTGCTCGGTTTCGCGCGAGAGTTCTTCGATCCGAAGACGCCCATTATGTTCAAACCGAGTTTCTTCCCGTACACGGAGCCGAGCGCGGAAGTCTTCGTCGGCTGTCAGTCGTGCTTCGGCACGGGCTGTCCGATGTGCAAGCGCACCGGCTGGATCGAAATCGGCGGCAGCGGCATGGTGCACCCGTCGGTATTCGAGGCGGTCGGCATCGATCCGGAGCGCTACACGGGCTTCGCGTTCGGCATGGGCATCGAGCGCCTCGCACTGCTCGCCCATCGCGTGGACGACATCAGGGCGTTCTACGAGAACGACCTGCGCTTCCTGGAGCAGTTCGCGTCGTGAGAATCCTCGTCTCGTGGTTGCGTGAATACGTCGACGTACCGGTCGCCATCGATCAACTCGCGAACGACTTGTCCATGCGCGGCTTCGAGGTCGCCGCTGTCGATCCCGTCGAGGGACGACCGGATGATGCGGTCATCGACTTCGAGATCACCGCCAACAGGCCCGACTGCCTGAGCGTGCTCGGCATGGCGCGCGAAGTGGCGGTGCGCTACGGCGTCCCGTTGCGTGCGCCGGTGCCGGTAGTCACAGAGGCACGCGTCTCGCAGAACGACGACGCCGCGCTGCGCGTGTCAATCGAACGCGCGGATCTCTGCCCGCTCTACTGCGCGGCGGTGATGGACGTCACCGTGGGGCCCTCCCCCGCCTGGCTGGCCGAGCGGCTCACGCTCGCCGGCGTCCGCTCGATCAACAACATCGTCGACGTCACCAACTACGTGCTGCTCGAGCTGAACCAGCCACTGCACGCGTTCGACTACGACACGATCGCCGGACATCACCTGAGCGTGCGAACCGCGCACGCCGGCGAACGCCTGACCACGCTCGACGGCGTGGCGCGCACCCTCGCCGACGACATGCTGGTGATTGCCGACGATGCCGGCGCGCAGGCGGTCGCGGGCGTGATGGGTGGTGGCGCGACGGAGATCGGCGCGACAACGAAGACGATCGCGCTCGAGAGTGCGTACTTCGAGCCCACGCAGGTGCGCCGCACGCGACGCCGGCTCCAGCTCTCGACCGAGGCCTCGTATCGCTTCGAGCGCGGTACCGATCCCTCGATGCCGCTGCGAGCCCTGCACCGCGCCGTCGAGTTGCTGACACAGATCGGCGCCGGTCGCGTGCGTGGCGGCGACGTGGTCGCGGGTACGGCGGCACCGCCCCTGCGCACCGTGCGCCTGCGGTGGCCGCGCATCGCGCGCGTACTCGGCATGGACGTGCCCGTTGCGGAAGCCGAATCGATCCTGACGTCACTCGGCTTCGGCCTCACGCGCGACGACGACAGGAACGAACCTGCGTGGATCGCGACCATCCCCGGATGGCGTGGCGACGTCACACGCGAAGAAGACCTCATCGAGGAAGTCGCGCGGTGTGCGGGCTACGACCGCCTGCCGGTGACGTTCCCGCCGCTCCATGCCCCGCCAGCCCGGACGGCGCCGCGTCTCGTGCGCGACGCGCGCGTGCGGGACATGCTCGTGGGCGCCGGCTTCGCGGAGGCCGTGACGTTCACGTTCATCGAGAGGACCGCAGCGGCGCCGTTCGCTACGGCACCGATCGCCATCGCGAATCCGTTGTCGGAGCTGTTCGCCGTCCTGCGGCCGTCGGTGCTGCCCGGCGTGATCGACAGCCTCTCGCACAATCGGCGGCGGGAGCATCGCGACATCAGGCTGTTCGAGCTCGGCACGCGCTTCACGGACGCGCACGGCGAGACGCACGGCGTGGCGGTCGCGTGGACGGGCGCCGCGGCGCCCGAACACTGGAGCCGCAGTGGCCGGCCCGTCGACGTGTACGACGTGATCGGCGTCGTCCAGCGCATCGGCGACGTCCTTCGCGCGCCCCTCACGCTCGAGCCTGCCGATCACGCCGCCTTCATGCCGGGTCGCGCGGCGCGTGTCGTCAGGACCGACCCCGGTGGCACGCGGGTGGACGTCGGATGGGTGGGCCACTTGGCTCCCGCGCTTGCCGAGGCGCGCGGGCTGCCAGCCGCGGATCCCGTGTTCGTGGCCGAGGTGGATCTCGACCTTGCAGCCCCCGACTATGTGCCCGACTGGCAGGCGGTGATGGAGCCTCTGCCGCGACATCCATCGGTGGTGCGCGACCTGTCGATCGTCGTCGCGGCCGACTTGCCCGCGGTGAGGGTTCGTGACACGATTCAGACCGCTGCGCCGCCCACGCTGGTGGAGGTGCGCGAGTTCGATCGCTATCAGGGATCGTCGCTGCCCGCGGGCACCGTGAGCCTCTCGCTGAGACTCACCTTCCGCGCGGCCGAGCGCACGCTGACGGATGCGGAGGTGCAGTCGGCCGTCGACGGCATCCTCGCGGCGCTGGTGGCCGGGCACGGCGCGACCCTGCGTTGATTGGATCGGCAGAACGCCGATCAGGGAGTTCGCAACATGAGCACCACCGTGACGGCCACCGACCTCGGCGTGGTCGAACGCCTCGACGAGAAGATCCGCCAGCTCATCGCGCTGGTCGAGAAGAGCCGCGCGGAGGCCAGCCGCCTCCGCACGGACAACGATCGGCTGACGCGTGAAGTGGATGCCCTCCAGGCGCAGCTCACCGATGCCGAAGGCGTGGCCGTGGAACTGCAGTCCATGCGTGATGAACGCGATCAGGTGCGGGCACGCGTGGCCGACATGCTCGCGCAGCTCGACGCACTCCAGATGTAGACGTGAGGGTCAACGCCGCCTCCCCCGTGGACGATGAGACGCCGCTCGGCGAGCAGGCGGGGCCCACGCACGTCGTGATGGTGGACATCCAGGGCCTGCGCTATCCCGTCCGCAGCGCGCTCGACCCCTCGTACGTCCATACGCTGGCGCGCTACGTGGACGGCACGATGGAAGCCGCGTCGAGTGCCGTCCCGATCGGCGAATCGACCAAACTCGCCGTACTCGCGGCGCTCAACATCGCCGACGAATGCCTCCGCGGGCGCGACGAGGACACGCGCGTGGCCGCCGAACTCGTGGACCGCGCGGCCGAACTCGAGCATCTCATCGACGCCGTCCTCGCGCGGCATGGCGGCTGACACCACGCGGAGGCCCCGTGCTACCATCGGGATTGCCTGCGTTGTGCGTGATGGGTAGAGGATCGCTTGAGCCGATGTTCTTCACCCCAAGCGAATCGCGAAGGCCGCGTGGTGTGCATGCCTCCGCAGCGAGGAAGCCTGAAGCGCGGCTTTTACAGTGGTTCCACCTGCTTCTGCAGGTTCAACGACCTCCCCACACGGCAACGCGGGGTTGATCGCCTGCGGCGCTCCCCAGCCAGCCGCGCGTGCCCTCGTCAGGGCGACTGCGACATGCTCCCTCCTTCCTCGCGCTTGCCTCGGCGAGGACGTTCGGGCGACAGTCGACAGGATTCATCTTGGCCCAGTTGAACTCGCTCGAAGTGCTCGGTCTGGTACTGGACGGCGCGGCGGCTCTTGCCGTGCTCGTGTGGCTGAACATCGCGCGCAAGCGCCTGTCTGCCGACACGGCCCAGGCGCGCGAGGAAGCCGCCCGCATCATCGCCACGGCCGAACGCGACGCCGGGTCGCAGCGCAAGGAAGCGGAACTGGCCGCGAGGGAGCGGGCGCACGCCGTGTTCGTCGAGGCCGAGCGCGCAGCACGCGACATCGAGCGTGAGGCGCGGACCACCGCGCAACGAGCGGAGGAACAGGCCCGTGCGTCTGTGGAGCGCGCGGCGGCGCTGCTGCAACTCGAACAGGACCTGACGCGGGTGCGCGACGACCTGGCCAGACAACGCGCGGAGGTCGACGCCGCGGCGCAGGCCGCCGCGGCCAGGCACGCCGAAACCGTCGGAGAACTGCAACGCGTCGCCGGGCTCACCGCCGATGCGGCACGCGCCGAGTTGCTGCGTCACATCGAACACGATGCGCGTCGTGACGCGGCACACCTCCTGAAGCGGCTCGAGGCCGACGCCCGCGAGCAGGCGGCCGCACGCGCGCGCCAGATCATCACCGACGCCATCCAGCGCAGCGCCGCCGAACACGCCATCGAGACCACCGTCTCCGTCGTCGATCTCCCCAGCGACGACATGAAGGGCCGCATCATCGGGCGCGAAGGACGGAACATCCGCGCGCTGGAACAGGCGACGGGCGTCGAGCTCATCATCGACGACACCCCTGGCGCGATCATTCTCTCCAGCTTCGATCCCTTCCGCCGCGAGATCGCCAGGCAGGCCATCGAGCGGCTGCTCGCCGACGGGCGCATCCATCCCGCGCGCATCGAGGAGGTCGTCGAGAAGGTGAAGGCGGAACTCGATGACACCGTGCGGCGCGAGGGCGAAACGGCGGCCTTCGAGCTCGGCCTGCACGACGTCGCTCCCGAACTGCTCGCATTGATGGGACGGCTGAAGTTCAGGACGAGTTACGGGCAGAACGTCCTGAACCACAGTCGCGAGGTCGCCTGGCTCGCCGGGATCATGGCAAAGGAGCTGGGCCTCGATCAGCACGTGGCCGTGCGCGCGGCGTTCCTGCACGACATCGGCAAGGCGATCGATCGCGAGATGTCAGGTACACACCTCGAGCTCGGACTCGACGTGCTGCGCAAGCATGGCGAGCGACAACCCGTGCTCGACGCCGTCGCCGCACACCACATGGACATCGACTGGCCATCGCTCGAGGCGATGATCGTCCAGGCCGCCGATGCCATCTCCGCGGCTCGCCCTGGCGCGCGCAGGGACATCCTCGAGTCGTACGTGAAGCGCCTGGAGAAGCTCGAGAGCATCGCGAG
>CAYRAE010000177.1:0-7534 GCA_964422175.1 uncultured Luteitalea sp.
GGATTGGCCGGAGCAACCCGCGTCCGTTCGCACTCCTTGCCATCGGTGGGCCCTCGCGTGCAGAGAATCGAGCAGTTGATCAACGGCCGGCTGTACCACATCGAGTTGTCGCAGGTGCAGCGCCACCGGTGGCGTGCGCACGTCGTGACGGCGCAGGGCGCGCCGACCGCGCTGATGCCGTTCTACGACGACACTCCCGATGCGGCACAGCAACGGCTGGCCGACTGGCTCACACGACTCACACGCCAGAGCGAAGCGCATGTGTAAGCGATCGATTGTCGTCCTGCTGTGCCTCATCGCCGCCGGTGCATCGTCGGCCGTCGCGCAGGCCCCGGCTCCGGCGGCCACGGACGTACGGATGACGACAGCTGCCGATCGGGATCGACCGCGCGTCAGGTTCATCGCGACAGGCGGCACGATCAGCAATCGGCGCGGCGGACGACTGACGGCGGACGAACTCGTCGCGTCGGTACCCGGCCTTGCCGATGTCGCCACGGTACAGGCCGAGCAGTTCGCCAACACGGGCAGTTCCGCCATCCCGCTCGACGAGTGGGTCCGCCTCGCGAAGCACGTCGAGACGGTGTTCCGTGACGATGCCGGACTGGCGGGCGTCGTGGTCACGAGCGGCACCGACACGCTCGAGGAGCTCGCGTACTTCCTGCACCTCACCGTGCACGACCGCAGGCCCATCGTGGTGACGGGCTCGATGCGCAACCCGAGTGAGACCGGCTACGAGGGACAGGCCAATCTGCTTGCGTCGTTCCGCGTGGCGGCCGACCCGGAGGCGGCCGGGCGCGGCGTGCTCGTAGTGCTGAACGACGAGATCAACGGCGCGCGCGACGTCACGAAGACCGATGCGCTCCGCCTGCACACGTTCGCGTCGCGCGGCTTCGGCGCACTCGGTGTGGTCGACGCCGATCGCATCGTGTTCCGCCGGCGCGCCGAAGGCCGGCATACCGCCGACTCGGAGTTCGACATCAGCTCGGTGACGACACTGCCGCGCGTCGACGTCTTCCTCGTGTACCAGGGCGCGCCTGGCGATCTGATCAAGGCTGCCGTCGACCTCGGCACAAAAGGTGTGGTGCTTGCCACGGCAGGCGCCGGCGCCACGTCTGGCACGCAGGGCGAGGGTATCGCCTACGCGCGCGAGAAGCAGATCCCGGTCGTGGCGACCACGCGCGCCGGCAGTGGACGCATCGCACCGCCGCGTCCCCGGGAGATGACCGCACCACAGGGTCCGCGTCCTGCGGCTCCCCGCATCGCGGCCAACGACCTCACGCCGGTGAAGGCGCGCATCCTGCTGATGGTGGCGTTGACGACGATCACCGATCCGGCGCAACTGCAGCGCATCTTCGATCAGTACTGATCGGACGCGCCGCCTGTCAGGGCTTCTTCACGCCGAACAGGACCACCATCGGTACGACGCACGCCGCGAGGAGACCCGCCGCGACGTGCATCGGCACCGCGAGCCGCGGGAAGTCGGGCGGTGGCGGCGCACCGTCGGGCATGAAGGGCGCGAACGGTGCGATGCACGAGACACCTGCCGTGAGCACGCATCCGAGCACGAACAGCGGCGTCGCGATCGTGAACGCGCGCGACAGCAGCAGGTACACGCCCGCCGCCAGCAGCACGGCGCTCGCGGTCGCCACCGTCACGGCCGGTTCACTGACAGCGTCGGGCAACGGCTGCGCACTCGACGCCGCATACGCGCCACGCCACGCAAGGTTGGTCGCCACGGCAACCACCGCGGCGACCACACCACCGAGCAGGTAGCGCCAGACCGGAGCGGCGGCGGCACGCGTGCGCAGCGTGCCGCCGGTCCCTCGTGCGTCAGGTTCCATCACGGCAGTGGCGTACCGAGCGCGTTGGTGCCCACCTGGAAGGTGAGCCCGTTGGCGTTGCGGTACATCGCCCGTTCCACCACGAGGGGCAGGGGTGACCCTTCCGCTTCGATCAGCACGCCGGCCTGCGAGTCGGTCGGAAGACCTGCCTCGGCCAGGAGGTCGCCGAGGAAGTACGTGGTGCGCGACTGCGCCGCGACCGGCAGTCCCGCGAGCACCGACGTCTGTCCGCCGGGCAGCAGCAACCGCACGCGGATCGTGCCGGCTGACGCGCCGGTATTGGCCACGAGGATGTACGTGCCCCAGCCGAGCGGTCCTCCGTGTTCACCCTCGGACAGGACCCAGCGTGCCGCGGTGCGCGTGGCTCCGGGTGAGTTGTGCGCTTCGTACCAGCCGTCGCCGGGCCACCACATCGCGCGCTCCACGATGATTGGAACGCCGTTGAGCGATCTGACGCGCACCGACACGTCCGTATTGCCCGTGCTGAACGGGAAGTGCCCCGGTGTCATTTCTTCCAGGTCCACCCAGATGTTGAACCGCGAATTGGCATTCACCGTGTACTGCTTCGAGTAGACCGTACCCGTGTTGCCGATGATGAAGTCAGCCTGGACGAGGGCCGCACGACTCGTCGTGTTGCCGATCAGCACGAACTCGTCGAAGAACTCGCCGGCATTGCCTTCGGCCAGGAACCACTCCGTGGCCAGTTCGGTGATGCCGGCGCTCTCGTGACCGGCCTTGAAGACCGGGTCGCTGCCTCGGTACATCGCACGTTCCGCGATGATCGGGGGGCCGGCCGTCACGGTGAACTCCGCAGACAGCTCGGCCGACGCCAGCGGCTGCGCGCCGTTGATCACCTCCACATTCGCCCAGACGTTGGAGCGGCTGTTGGGCCCGAGCTCATAGGACTTGCTGTAGACCGCTCCGGTGCCGAGCAGATACCGCCCGGTCACCGTGACCCAGGCGTTCGATGGATTCTGCAGCAGGTAGAACAGCTGGAATCCGTTGATCGTCGCGCCTTCGGCGAAGTACCACTTCCGCGACGCGCTGACCACGCCCGTCTCGGCGTGCCCACCGTAGGCGGCCTTGCCCCAGGTCATCGTGCGATCGACGCCGATGGGCGCGCTCGCCTTCACCGTTGTCGCGAACTCGTACGCCGCTTCGGGGCCCGTCTCGGCGATGCCGGGCTGCTCGTCGAGCAGGACCGTCTTGCGCTCGTAGGGCAGCAGCGTGAAGTTGGTCGGTGGCACAGACACGCCGGTCGACAACTGGTACGTGATCTGCCCCGTCACCGTCGTGCCACTCGGGTTGGCGAGCGCAATGCGCGTGTCGAAGTCGATGCCCACGGTCTTGGTCGCCCCTTCCGCGAAATAGCGCGTGAACACGCCCAGCACCGGGTTGCCATCGCCACCGCCCTGCCATTCTTCTTCGTTGGTCGAACCGTCGCCATCGGGATCGGCGTACGGCGATCCCGCATCGGAGCACGGATCGACACCGAACCCTCCGATCCAGGCGGCGTAGCCGGCGATCGTGTCCTGGAGGAAGTCGCACTCGCCGTTGCCGAAAATCCCCGCGCGCGCGAACACGTCGACCACGCCGTTCGTGTCACCGGGTACGAGGTTCGTGAACCCCGACTGGTAGGTACCGAACCTGCCGTCGCCGGAGATCTCGGGGTTCTCGGAGTCGAGTCCCGTACCACCCGTCGCCACGCCCCCGGCTGACGTGGTCGTGAGGCGCACGGCCGGGTCGAACGCCGGCGCGAGCGGGGCGGCCATGATCCGGCGGCCGAACACGTCGGCAGCGTTGTTGGTGTCGCCCACCACGAGCGTCGGCGCGTACGAACGGAACACGAGGAAGCGCCCGAAGATGCTGAGGGTCGGATCGTAGGCCCCTTCAGCGGTGCCGGTACCCTCGCTGGCGCCGTTCATGGGCCCACGAATCGCGCCGCTGTCGACCCGCGCCACATACACGTCCGAGGACGCCGTCACCTCGCTCGTGAGGACGTTGCTCGAGAGCAGATATCCCACCCAGAGTCCGTCTGCGCTGATGAACGGGTCGCGAGCGTCGATCGTCGAGGGCTGACCGTCGACGTTCGTGCTGATGCGCGTCGTGGTCCCTGCCGCGATGTCCCGAACGAACACGTCCGACCGCCCATTGGCATCACCGCCGACGAGATTGGCGGCCAGTGACGTGAACGCGACGCGCGAGCCGTCGCCGGAGATCGTGGGTGCCGACGAGTTGCCGTTGCCTGCCGTCGCACCTCGACTGACGAGCACGTTGGTGCCCGTGAGGCGATCGAACCGATAGACGTCGAACAGCAGGTTGGTGTCTGCCGGATCCAGCTGCGCAGCCGTCACGAACACCACGTACCGACCGCTGGCGCTCACGCGCGGCTGCGCTGCGGAGACAGCGGTCCCCCCGGGAGTCGCGGCGCTGACCGGCGTCATGGTGCTGTTGTACCTGTCGTACAGGAACGCCGCAAAGCGGCTGAAGGCGACGAAACGGCCGTCATGGCTGATCGTCACCCAGTCAGCGTCGATGGATTCGTAGCCGAGCGGCACGGGCACGCGTTCGGTCACCCCCGTCGCGCGGTTGCGCACGAAGACGTCCGTCCTTCCGTTCCCGTCGCCCTCGACGAGGTTGGTGGCCGACGAGAGGAACGCGACGAAGGTCCCGGCATAACTGGGGGCCGGACGCAGGCTCCTGCCGGAGTACGTGGAGGTGAGGCTTGGCGCTGTCACGCTGATGCGCGTAGCCACGCCGTCGAAGGTGTAGACGTCCGTGTCGCCATTGACATCGTTGGCCACGAGGGGTTCGTCCGACCCGAAGGCCACGCGTCCGGCGAGGGACACGCCAGACCCGCTGGACTCGCCCGTCGCGGAGCCGATCGGCACACTTGCACGGGTGATGCCGGTCACCGAGAGAGGCGCACGAGAGAGACTGGCTCTGAAGACGTCGGTGACAGCGTCCGGCGTGCCGGCGAGATCGCCCGCGTTCGACGTGAAGGACACATGGCCGCTGCTCGCGCCCGCGGCAATGGAGGCCTCGGTACTGTTGCCGTTGCCGCCATTGCCTGCTGTCGTACGCGACACGAGCACGGTGGTCGCCTGAGCCACGTCGCGGACGTAGATGTCGGTGAGGCCATTCGTGTCGCCAGGCACGGCTGGCGATGCCGTTTCGAAGGCCACGAGCTGGCCGTCGGCGCTGATCGATGGACGCGTGGAGAGCAACGTCAGCGATGCGCCGCTCGCCGACAGGCTCACGCGCACGGTGGTTGGCGATCCGCCTGTCGCCCCGACGCGAAGGTAGACGTCGGAGACGGCGTTCGAGTCGCCGAGCGTGGGGACGTTGGTGGCCGACGCGAACGCCACGGACCCGTTGTCGGCCACGCTCGGACGCACGTCTGACGTCATCAGGCTGCCCGCGGGCGCCCGGGACACCAGGTGGGTGGTGCCGGCGATGGTGTCGCGCAGATAGGCGTACGTGCCGAAGACGGCACCGTCGAGGTTGCTCGCCTGGCTGAGGAACGCGACGTACCGGCCGTTCGGGCTGATGACGCTCGCGTAGCTCGGTCCGCCGGACGCCTCCGTCCCGGCTGTCGACACCGACACGCGCGTGACGATGTTCGTGTTGCGATCGAGCACGAAGACGTCACTGAGGTTGTTCGTGTCGCCCGCCACCAGGTTGGTGGCACAGGAGTCGAACGAGACGTAGCGCCCGTCAGCGGAGACAGAGGGCCGCTGCGACGTGCAGTTGGGCTGGACGTTTCCGGTGCCCAGGACACGCGTCAGAGCGCCGCCGGCTGCCACGAAGATATCGACCGCGTTGTTGGTGTCGCCTGCCACGAGCGTCGCAATGGGACTCTCGAACGCGACAGTGGCTCCATCGGCACTGATGGACGGCCTCGGGGCATATCGCCCGCCGATGGCCTGCGCCCCCGTCGCGGAGAGACTCACACGCTCGGTCGTCTGCCCCGACGCCGTTCCAGTCGCGAGGACGGCGATGACCATCGCGCCCCCTGTTGCTCGCCACCTGTCCATGCTGCCCCCCGAGCGCCGGTCGAGACGCTCCCCGGTCCTGCGTGGTATCGGATACCCCGACACAAGTGATGCAATCCGTGGGCCGCTCCCGGCACGTTTCAAGGTCCGGTGCGATCGCGCCGATTCCCGGCAGGACATCCGACCGCAATGACAGACAGGCCCATCTCCCTCGGACTTTCCCAGGACGACGCGAGGGACGTCGCCGATCGGCGAGACGCCCTGCTCGGTGTCGTCGAGGATCTGGTCGCACTCCTCGAAGCGCAGTTTCCTGCAGCTTCCGAATTCCCTACCGATGCGCTGCGGACGCGGCTGATGCAGGCACGCGAGCGACTCCGCGCCAGCGATCAGGCCAGGGACGTGACCGATGCCGGACTGCGCCTCGTCGGCGACGCTTCGCAAGCGTACGCGAGACTGGCCGGTCATGTCTCGGCTCGCGAAGCCGAGTTCGGCGGCGTGATTCGCCTGCTGCGGGAGCTCGTGGAAGGCCTCCGCGGTGATGCGGCGGCCTTCCGCCAGGACCTGATGGCCAGCAGCACGCGCGTGGCCGACCTCACGCAGATCGAAGACATCAGGATGCTGCGGCGCGAGCTGAACCGCGAGGTCGATCAGCTCAGGCACTGCGTGAGACAGGTCGAACGCCGGGAGGCGTCGCGGCTGGCGCAGGTGGCGACGGACCTCGAGAAAGCCGACGCGACGATCGCCCAGCCCACACGTGCGCGGGAGTCGTCGGCGTCAGCCGGCACGCTGCCGCGCGCGGCACTGTTGCGCGACGTGGCCATGTCTCCTCTGCAGCCGGCAAGCGTCGTGGTGTGCCGCGTCGACGAGCCGAACGCCATCGTCGACGGCCATGGGTTGGTGGTGTTCGAACGCGTGGTGCTGGCCCTCGGACAGCTGCTGCACGGGACGTTCGGCGACGACGCGAAAGTGTATCGGACTGATACGCACAGTGTCGCAATTCTCCGACCGGGCGTTCAACCGAAGCGGGTGGCACAGGAGATCCGGAAGGTGCAGGCCCGCGTCGCGCCGGAGTACGAGTACGAGCGTCAGGGCGTGACGCGACGGGTGGTGTTCACCTTTTCGGCCGCCGTCAGCCACACCCACGGCAAGCGCCACGACGAGGCGCTGGAAGCCCTGGCCCGCGCCGAGCGCCAGGTCTCGGAGATGCAGGGCCTCTCGCAGCTCGAAGCCGAATCGAGCGGGTTTGGCCGCCTCGTCAACTGGCTTTCATCAGCGGGCTAGGCTATACTCCTCGTTCTTGTGTGGGCCTGTGGCGCAGCTGGGAGCGCGCCTGAATGGCATTCAGGAGGTCACCGGTTCGATCCCGGTCAGGTCCACCATCCTTCGCTCGGCTTCGCCGAGCTTCGGATGGCGAGCCACGTGATCAGTGGCGAGCCCATCGAGCGAGTCTCCCTCACGCGAAGGATGCCCACCGTAGCTCCGCAGGAGCGAAGGTGGGCCTCACACTACCCAAGCGCGAGCCACGGTTAGCAGGCCCAATCGAGGGTTGCACAATCTGCTGCCTTTCCCAGTCGATCGGATCGCAGTTCCTGCAATCTCCCGTAGCATCCAGCGCCATTCTCCGCGCAATCCGACTTGGACCCAGCTGTAGAGCGACAGTGATATTGACCCCCTCGCGACAGTAAATCTGACCCCCTC
>CAYRAE010000178.1:0-7531 GCA_964422175.1 uncultured Luteitalea sp.
CTGATCGTGTTTGCGAGCGACCTCGGACGGCAGTGGAACAACCTGCCCGTGCAGGCGGCGTTCGTTCCGCTCATCGGCGAATTGTCGCGGTACATGCTCGGAGAGGGTGCCGGCACACGGATGACGGTGGCCGCCGTCGCCGACCCTCGTCACCAGCGGCCCGGCGTGTGGCCGGCCGGCCCGCGCGGGCAGGACGCTGCCGTCAACGTGGATGTGTCCGAATCCGATCAGGCGGTCATCACGGCGGAAGAGTTCGAGCAGGCATTGGCGCGAACTCCCGCCGACGAGGCGCGCGTGGCGCGCATCGAGGCCGCGCGTCTGGAACAGGAGCAGCGGTGGTGGCGGTACGGCCTGCTGCTGCTCGTGCTGACCCTCGTGGCGGAGAGCGTGCTCGCGCGCCGCCCGCGACCTGCAGTGGAGGTGCCTTCGTGACTCCCGTCCTCGATCCGGTCCGCCATTCGCTCGACGGCCTGTCGCGCGCCTGGTGGCGCGTGCGCTGGACGCGCGTCATGGCGCGCACGGTGGGACTGGTCGCCGGTCTGCTGCTCGCGTGGGCCCTCGTGGATCGCTGGCGTCCGCTCGGCCGGTGGCCGCTCCTGGTGTCTGGCGCGGCTGTCGCGCTCATCGTCGGCGCGGCCGCGTGGTGGCTGGGCAGGCGAGCGACGGCGCATCCATCGGTCGAGCGCATGGCGCGCCTCGTCGAAGAACAGTGTCCAGAGCTCGACGCCACGTTGCGAAGCGCGCTGGATCCGGCCGTCGAGCGCAGTCCGCTCGGCGCCATCGTGCAGGCTGATGCGGCAGAGGCCCTCGCGCGTCTCGACGACTCGCGCATCGTCGATCCCGACGACAGGCGTCAGGCGTGGCTCTGGGCTGGTGCCGCGCTGGCGGCCGTCCTCGTGGCCGGAGGACTCGCGACGCCCACAGCCGTCCGCGCGGCCCGCACGGCGCGCTTCGTTGTCGCGCCGCCGGCACTCACGCTGCGCGTGGCCCCCGGTGACAGACGCGTGGTGAAGGGCACGTCGCTGGCGATCACGGCCGCCGTCGAAGGCGCGCCGGCAGGGATCGACGTCGCCGTCCCGCGGCTGATCGTGGAGGACGGCGAAGCGAAGGGGGCAGGTTCATTCGTGCGGCAGGCCGATGGCACGTATGCCGTGCAGCTGCCGTCGGTCGATCGCAGCTTCTCGTATCGCGTGGCGTCGGGGGCCTTGCGATCGTCGACGTATCGTGTCGAGGCGCTGGACAGGCCGGCGATCGAAGGCATCGATCTCGCGTACGTCTATCCATCGTTCTCGGGCCTGAAGCCGCGTGTCGAGACCGACACCGGCGACATCTACGCGCCGGCGGGCAGCACTGTCACGGTGAAGGTGCGCGCGTCGAAGCCGCTCGCCTCTGCCGAGTTGCGCGCGACCGATGCGGAGGGCGCGCGTGTGCTGCCGCTGGCCGTCGACGCTCGTCAGGGCGAGGTGTCGTTCACCGTCGCGCGCGACGGCGCGTATCGCGTGGCGCTGACCGACACCGATGACGTGCAGAACGGCGAAGACACGGAATACTTCGTGCGCGTGATGGACGATCGGCCGCCGGACGTGCGCATGATCAGGCCTGCCGGCGACCGCGGCGCGACGCGTCTCGAGGAGGTGACGCTCGAAGCGCGGGCCGAAGACGACTACGGCGTGCAATCGCTCGAGCTCGTGTACGCCGTCCGTGGTGGCGCCGAGAAGGTGGTGCGTCTGGGGGGCAACGGCGAGTCGACGGCCGTGAGCGGGCGACACACGATCTATCTCGAAGATCTCGACGTCGCGCCGGGAGACTTCGTCAGCTATTACGCGCGGGCGCGCGACATCGGGCGCGGCAAGCGATCGACGGAGGCGCGCAGCGACATCTTCTTCCTCGAGATCAAGCCGACGGCGCAGGAGTTCACCGCCGCGCAGAGCAGCGCGATGGCCGGCGGCGGTGCCGGCGCGACCGACGACCTCATCGCCGCGCAGAAGGACGTCGTGGCGGCGACATGGAAGCTCGAACGCCGATCGTCGGGCGGACGATCGGCAGCCGACATCAGAGCCGTGGCGCGCGCCCAGGCCGAGGTGCGCGACAAGGTCGTGCAGCAGGCGGGGGCGGGTATGCAGGCGCCGCCACCACCTCGTCGGCGTCGCGAGGTCGAGCCTGAGGCCGCTGATACGGCGCCGGTGCCGTTGCAGGCCGCGAGTGCGGCCATGACCCGTGCGGTGACGCAGCTCGAGAAGCTCGATACGCGCAGTGCGATCACGCACGAGATGGACGCGCTCAACGAGTTGCTGAAAGCGGAAGCGGAGATCCGGCGGCGGCAGCTCGCGCGCCAGCAGGGAGGGCAGGGTGGTGGAGGAGGCCGCACGGGCAACGACGACCTCTCGGCGTTGTTCGATCAGGAACTGATGCGGCAGCAGTCCAACTACGCGCAGCAGAGCAGCGTGGAGTCGCGGCAGGAGACGACGAAGGGCGATTCGGCGCTCGACAGGATTCGCGATCTCGCGCGACGGCAGGACGATCTGGCGCGCGAGCAGCAGCGGCTTGCCCGCGAGCGGTCGCAGCTGACGGCGGAGGAAGCCAGGCGCCGTCTCGAGCGATTGACGCGTGAGCAGCAGCGGTTGCAGCAGGAGGCGCAGCAGCTCGCGCAGCAGTTGCAGAACGGTCAGCAGGCCTCGCAGCAGTCGTCATCGCCGTCGTCCGAAGAGGGGCAGCAGCAGTCAGGTCAGCAATCGGGCCAGCAGTCTGCGCAGCAGTCAGGGTCGTCGCAGGGACAGCAGGCGTCGCGCGGCGGGCAGTCCGGTGGTGCATCGGCGGCCTCGCGCGATCGCATGCGCGAGGCGGCGGAGCAGATGCGTGAGGCCGCATCGCAGTTGCAGCAGCAGTCGCCCGAGGAGGCCGCCGCACGTGGCTCGCGATCCGCGCAGGCGTTGCGGGATGCGGAGCGCGCGTTGCAGGCCGGCACGCCGGGCGAGCGCCAGCGCGCGGCGGGCGAGGTGCAGCTCGAAGCGCGCGAACTGGCCGAGGCGCAGCGGCAGCTCGCGACACAGGCGGGGACCCTCGGGGATGGACAGAGCGGCGCGGCGACCAACGAGCGTCGCCGGCAGCTGGCGGGTGAACAGGGACGGCTCGCCGATCGCGTGGCGTCGCTCGAACGTCAGGTGCGCGAACTGGCCCGCGGCGCGGATCCGGTTCGCGACCCGCTCGGACAGGCCGCGCGCGAGTTGCAGCGCGGCCGGACTGCCGACCAGACGCAGGAGGCCGCGCGTCAGTTGCGCGAAGGTGGCACGCCGCGCGGGACCGACATCGCGCGACAGCAGCGCGATGCGGCGCGCGTGCTCGATCGTGTGTCGTCGCTGGCGGGGCAGGCGAGCGGGCGTGCGTCAGACCAGACACGCGCGCTGTCGGATCAACTGGCTGACACGCGCGACCTGCGCGATCGCCTGCGCGCGTTGGAGGAACGCATCGCGTCTCTCGCGCAGCAGGCCGAGCGTGAAGCCGCCGGCGGAGATGGCCAGGCTCGGAGCGCCGGCCCTGCCGGCGAGGGTTCGAAGGCCGACGGACGAAGCCCGACGGCTGGCAACGGCGGCGGTTCGAAGGCCGACGGACGAAGCCCGACGGCCGACAGCAGCGACCGTTCGAAGGCCGGTGGCAATGAAGGCTCGCCGACCGAAGGTCAGGGCGGTGGCGGCGGCACGCTGGAGCAGTTGCGGCAGGCGCAGCAGGAGTACGCGCGCGAACTGCAGGAAGCGTCGCGGATGGCGCAGCGCAATACAGGGACCGGCCAGGGTGGCGGTCAGGAGCGCGGCGGTCAGGATCGCGGCGGGCGCATGGCGACGCCCGAAGGGCAGGAGCTCAGTCGGTCGGCACCAGGCACCGAGGCCTTCAAGCAGGACTTCGCGCGATGGGACACGCTGCGCAAGGGAATCGGTAGCGCGCTGGATCGCTACGAAGCGTCGCTCGCGCAGCGACTCGCCGAACACGAAGCCGCCGAGCGTGTGCAGGCGCCGCTTCGCGACAAGGTCCCCGATCGCTACACCGAGTCTGTCGTGCGGTACTACGAGTCGTTGAGCCGTCGTCCGGAGTCTCGCTGACATTGGGCATCCGGTTCGCGTACGCACCGCCTGTCTGGGCGTGGGTGCTCGGCGGCGCGGCGATCGTGCTGATCGCCCTGGCGCTCTACTGGCACGCGCGTGGCCGGCTTCCCGCGCGGCGATGGGGCCTGCTCGTCGCCCTTCGTGCGCTGACCCTCGCGACGGTGGCGCTCATCCTCCTGCGTCCGATCCGTATCGAACCGGCACCCGCCGCCACCGGGCGCACCGTCGCCATCGTCGTCGACGACTCGCGCAGCATGCAATTGCCTGATTCGCAGGGCATCGAGACACGCCTGCAGCGTGCGCGACAGCTCGTGGCGGGACGATTGCGTCCACTGCTCGCCGGTGACTTCGACCTGCGCGTGTTCGCCGCGACGGACACGCTTCGGGAGGTGCCGTCGGAAGACGCGCTGACCGGAGACGGACGCGGTTCGGACATGGGCGGGGCCGTGTCGGCGATGGCCGAGCGCGCGGCGGCGGGCGAGTTCGTGGGCATGGTGCTCGTGAGCGACGGCGCGGTGTCGACGCCGCTGCCTGCGTCGCCAGGCACGCTGCCCGTGTTCGCGATCGGCGTCGGTGCGTCAGGCAGTGCCGTGGACCGCGAGGTCCGCGACGTCACCGTGAGCGACGTCTCCGTCGTGGATTCACTCGCGGACGTGACGGCGGATCTGGTCTCGCACGGTCCGCGCGAGACGGTGGAGGTACGGCTGCTCGAGAACGGCAGGCCGCTGGAGGTGCGCCCGGTGGCGTTGCCCGGCGCCAGTCAACCCGTACGTGAACGCTTTCGCGTATCGCCGTCGCGCACGACGGCCACCGTCTACACGGTGGAGATCGCCGACGCGCCGAGCGAGCTCACGGCCGTGAACAATCGGGGGACGGTGTTCGTGCCGGCGCCAGGGGCGCCGCATCCCGTCCTCATCATCGAGGGCGCGCCGGGTTTCGAGCACAGCTTCCTCACGCGAACGCTGAAGCACGACACCGGGCTCGACGTCGACGTCATCGTGCGCAAGGGGCGCAACGACGCCGGGGCCCCGACGTTCTACGTGCAGGGCGCCTCGTCGCGTACGGCGGCGCTCGTCGACGGATTCCCGCGGACGCGTGAGGCGCTCTTTGCCTACGATGCCGTCGTGCTGGGCAACGTCGAGGCCGACGCCCTCACGCGGGATCAGATCGCGATGCTCGTCGCCTTCGTCGAACAGCGCGGCGGAGGCCTGGTCATCATCGGCGCGCGATCGTTCGGCGAGCGGGGTGTGATCGGCAGCGATCTCGGACGCGTGCTGGCCGTCGATGCGCGCGGCGCGGGCGCGATCAACGCCGCGGCCGCCGCCAGTACCCGTCAGGGCACGCGCATCACGCTGACGGCGGCAGGCCGGCAGCACCCGATGATGCAGCTTGCCAGTCCCTCGTCGGGAGAGGCACCGCGGCGCGGCGAACGGGCCGAACCCGACGCGGCTGACGCGTCTCCGTGGTCGACACTGCCATCACTGGCCGCCGCGGCGGCCGTCGGGCCCGCGCGCGCGGGGGCCGAGATCCTCGCGCTGGTGGCCGGGCCTGCCGGCGAACCGCAGCCGCTCGTGGCCGTGCAGCGTGCCGGGCGCGGCAGGACCATGGTCTTCACGGGTGAAGGGGCGTGGCGTTGGCGCATGGGTCTTGCGGCGAACAATCTCGCGTACGAGACGTTCTGGCGGCAGGCCATCCGCTGGGTGGCCGTACAGGCACCGGCGCGCGTGGCCGTCGACGTCCCGCCGCCGCCGCTCGGCACCGACGTGCCCGTCACGGTCCGGGTCGTCACGCCGGCGTTCGAACCGGTGAGCGACGCCAGCGTGCAGGTGCGCGTCGAAGAACCGGGAGGGGCGAGCCGCACGTTGACGGCGACGCTCGACGCCTCCGAACCCGGGTTGTACAGGACGAGCCTGCTCACGCTGTCGTCCGGTGTGCATCGTCTCGATGTCGACGCCGTGCGCGCGGGTGTCTCCGTCGGCCGCTCGTCGGTGCAGACGCTGGCCGGCGGCGTGGATCCCGAGTTCATCGATCCGCGGCGCAACGATGCCGTGCTGCGACGACTGGCCGAGTCGTCAGGCGGTGCGCTTCTCGCCACTGACGATCTCGACGGGCTGTCGGCACGTATCAGGGCGGCTGCCGCGTCGCCCACCGCTCGGCTCGTGGAGCGCGACGTCTGGCACAATGGCTGGAGTTTCGTGTTCATCTGCGCGCTGCTCGGCATCGAGTGGGCGCTGCGCCGGCGATGGGGACTGCGATGACGGCATCGGCCATCCGGACAGGAGTGCTGCTGGGCGCGTGCGTGATCGGCGGCACGGGGCGGGTAAGCCCTGCCCTTGCTGCGCATGCCCAGCAGCCGCCCACGCCTATCGAGACGGTGGCCATGCCGCAGACGCGCGTGCTCATCGTGTCCGGTGCTGCCGGCAGTGACGAGTATCGCGATCGGCAGAAGGCGTGGCGCGAGACGCTTGCCACGCAGTTGACCACGCGCCTCGGCGTGCCTGCGTCGCGCCTGATGGTGCTCGCGGAACGAGCGGGCGACGGCTATCAGGCGGCGACGGCGGTGAACGTGCGCCAGGCGATGGCGGCCATTCGTGCGTCGCAGACGGCCGCAGACACGCTGCTCGTCGTGCTTTTCGGACACGGCACGTTCGACGGCGTCGATGCGAAGTTCAACCTCGTGGGCCCCGACCTCACGTCGCACGAGTGGCGCGATCTCCTCGTCGGCCTTCCCGGACGCCTGGTGTTCGTCCAGACGGCCAGCGCGAGCTTCCCGTTCCTCGCCACGATCGCCGGACCCGACAGGATCGTCATCACGGCCACCGATTCGGCGCGCCAGAAGTACGACACCGTCTTCGCGGATCACTTCGTCGCGGCGTTCACGCCCGAGGCGTCGGAGGCCGACCTGGACAAGGACGGCCGCATCTCGATCTGGGAAGCATTCGCCTACGCGTCAGACGCGACGAAACGCTACTACCAGCAGCGCGGCCAGTTGTCGGTGGAGCGCGCCCTGCTCGACGACTCGGGAGACGGCATGGGCCGCGACCTCGTGAAGCAGGGCGACGATGGGCTGCTCGCGAGCCGGGTGTTCCTCGACCCGGATCCGGCGACGGCGTCAGGCGATCCGAGCGTCACACTCCTCATCGGCAGGCGCAACACACTCGAGACCGAACTCGACGAACTGCGCCGCAAGAAGGGGTTCATGCCGGAGGGCGACTACGCCCGAGAACTCGAGCGCATCGTCATCGACATCGCCCGCGTCTCGCGCGACATCAGGAGACGGGTGAAAAGCTGAAATGCCGGGAATGCCGCGATGCCGGGAATGACATGACAACGTGTCCTGCATTCCCGGCATTCCGGCATCGCGGCATTTCAATTGGCAAGCCTGTCCCACCACTCGACGCGCATGCGTTCGGGGCGTCGCAGGAGGAGGACCA
>CAYRAE010000179.1:0-5658 GCA_964422175.1 uncultured Luteitalea sp.
CGTGGCTGGTGCTCCAGTCCACGTCGCTCACCGCGTTCGTCGCGCGCGATTGCTGTGCGACGCACCGGCCGGCCGTGGCGGCAACGCCCGCCTGTCATGACGAGGTCGCGGCGGAACCCGCGGCGCCGTACTGTCCGATGCGCGACGCCGACGGCAAGCCCTGCCCCATGCACGCAGCACCGGAACAGGCTCGCGACGAGCACGCGGCGCAGGGCCATCACGCCATGCCGGCAGCACCAGATACACAGGACGCTCCAGCGCGCAAATGCGTGATGCGAGGCACCTGCGCCGGCATGACGTTCGCGACGATCCTCTCCTCCCCCGGCATCCTGCCTGAACCGACGCCCGAACCCGTCCGACCCGCGATGCGCGCCCCGTCCACAGACGTGGCGCTACAGCTCATCACCCGTCACCACACGCCGGATCCACGCCCTCCACGGGCCTGACTGCCTCGTTCATCACCGGGCCCGGGAATTCGGGAGAGGTGCAGCACCGTGTAGGGACGACGCATGCGTCGCCCCTGCAATCCGGCAGGCAGTGATGCCCGCCGGATCCCCCTTTCAGATCTCCTGGGCCTCATGACTCGACGGGATCGGCCTCTCGCAGGCCGACCGCAGGCAGGAGCATCACGTGGAAGTATTCAGGAATCTCGCCCTCGCGGGCCTCGTACTCGCGACGGCGTCGCCTCTCGTGGCGCAACAGACCATCAGCGACGCCACAGTGACCGGCCGTGTCACAGACGCCACAGGCGCCATCGTCGCCGGGGCCGACGTGACGGCCCGGCACATCGACACGAACGTCTCCACAACCACCACGACCGATGCCGAGGGACGCTTCAGACTGGCGCACCTTCGCATCGGGTCCTACGACATCTCCATCCACCATGCCGGCTTCGCGCGCGCGACGCACGCGCTCACGCTCGGCGCCGGCAGCGCGTTCTCGCTGCCCGTCGCGCTCTCGATCGACGGCCTCGCCGACGACATCGTGGTCAGCGCGGCGCCGCCCATCATCGAATCGGCGCGCAGCCAGGCGGCCGTCACGATGACCGAACAGGAAGTCGATCGCTTACCCGTCAACGGGCGCGGCTTCCTCGACGTGGCGCTGCTCGCCCCCTCGGTCGCGCCACCCAACATCAACAGCACGCAACTGTTCGCCGAGACGTCGGCCGTCCCCGGCGTCGGCCTGTCCGTCGGCGGGCAGCGCAACCTCTCCAACAGCGCCATCGTCGACGGCCTCTCCGCCAACGACGACGCCGCGGGATTGACCGGAATGACGTACGGGCTCGATGCCATCGAGCAGTTCCAGGTGATCACCTCCGGCGCGCAGGCCGAGCTCGGGCGCGCGCTCGCAGGACAGGTCAGCGTCGTCACGCGCAGCGGCACGAACGCGTTGCGGGGCACCGTGTACGGGTACGTCCGCGACGATCGGTTCAACGCTGCCAACGCCCTCTCCGGCACGACGCTGCCGATGTCGCAGCAGCAGTACGGCGTCAGTGTCGGTGGGCCCCTTCGACGCGACAGTGCCTTCTACTTCGCCAACGTCGAACGCCGCGTTCTCGAGCAATCAGGCCTGACGACGATTGCGCCCGAGCATGTGGCGACCATCAACGCGCGCCTGGCGGCCGTCGGCTATCCGGGCGCCCCTGTGACGACGGGGCTGTACGACAATCCGGTGACGACACTCAACGCGCTCGCCAAGATCGATCACGCGATCAGTACCCGCAACAGGCTCGGCGTGCGGTACAGCCTCTACGACGTCTCGGCCGTCAACTCGCGCGGCGCCGGCGGGCTGGCCGCCCCCTCGGCCTCATCGGGTCTCGACAACCGGGATCAGTCCATCGCCGTCACGAACACGCTCACGATCGGCACCCGCACCGTGAACGAGACGCGCGCGCAGTGGCTCGACAGCGACCTTCGGGCCCTGCCGTCAGATCCGATGGGACCGGCCGTGTCCATCGCGGGCATCGCCACGTTCGGCACGCTGTCGTCGAGTCCGCAGGGACGCGAGAACCGCATGCTGCAGATCGTCGACAACATCTCGCAGCAGCGCGGGGCACACGCCCTTCGCGCCGGCGTCGATGTCGTCCATCACGACGATCGCATCACGTTCCCGCGCGCGATGCGCGGCTCCTACACCTTCGCGTCGCTCGACGCCTTCCTGCGCGGCAGCTACAACAACGCCGGCTTCACGCAGACGTTCGGCGCGTCCGGTGTCGATCAACGCAGCACCAACCTCGGCGTGTTCGTGCAGGACGCATGGAGCGCGGCATCGACCCTGACGCTGAACCTCGGGCTGCGCTACGACGTGCAGTGGCTCGACACCGTGAACACCGACACCAACAACGTGTCGCCGCGCGCCGGGTTCGCATGGACGCCATCCGCCTCGCGCGCGTGGGTCGTGCGCGGCAACGCCGGCCTCTACTACGACCGCGTGCCGATGCGCGCGCTGGCCAACGCGCTCCTGTCGGCCGACAACACTACGGACCTGACGCAGATGCGTCAGACCAACATCAGCCTGTCGCCGGGCCAGGCCGGCGCGCCCGTATTCCCGCAGGTGCTGCCTGCCGCGGTCCCGTCTGTCACGCTGTTCACGCTCTCGACGATGCAGCGCGATCTGCAGAACGCGCGTTCGACGCAGGCCAACGTCGAAGTCGAGCGACAGATCGGCAGTCGCGGCGCCGTCAGCGTGGGCTACGCCTGGCTTCGCGGACGCGATCTGCTGATGGCCATCAATCAGAACGTGCCGTCGTGCGTCCCCACGGGTACCAACAACGGATGCCGGCCGAACGCCGCCTATGCCAACGACAGTCGCTATTCATCTGCCGGCCGATCGACGTATCACGGTCTGCTCGTGTCGTACACGCAGCGGCCCTCTGACTGGGGCTACGTGCGCGCGAGCTATACGCTGTCGAAGGCGATGAACGACGTCGGCGAGTACTTCTTCAGCGGCCCGATCGATCCATTCGATCTCTCGAAGGACTGGGCGCGCGCCGACAACGACAGGCGCCATCTCCTCGTCATCAGCGGCGGCGTCAACACACCGATGGGCCGCGCGCGCACCGCCTGGCAGCAGCTGTGGTACGGCTTCCAGATCAGCACGATGATCCAGGCCTACTCGGCAGCGCCCTTCACGATCACGTCGGGCGTCACCACGCTGCAGGGCACGGCGGGCCGGCCGATCGTCGACGGCGCGTTCATTGCGCGCAACACGGGCGTCGGCGACGAGTTCGTCAGCGTCAGCGCGCGTCTGAGCCGCACGTTCAGTCTCGGACACGGACTGCGCCTCGAAGCCACTGCCGAGGTGTTCAACGCCACCAACGCGGTCAACGAGATCGCCCGCAACACCACCTTCGGAGCCGGCGCCTATCCCGATGCGCCATCAGCGACGTTCAACAGGGTCACCGCCGTTGGCGATCCCCGCAGCGCACAGTTCGCGCTGCGCCTCCGCTTCTGAGGTCCCCCGTGACGACCACACTTCGATTCACCGTCGGTCTCCTGCTCGCGGGCACGGCCCTCCACGCCGTCGCCCGTTCGCACACCGGTGCGCCAGCGGCGAGCCCCGTGATGCTCGACGTCCCCGCACGCTCGGATGCCACGCCATCGGTCGCCGCACAGGGCGCATTCGTCGCGGTGGCCTGGGGTGCCTCGGCCGACGGCAAGGCCGACGTCTTCGTCGCAATCAGCCGCGACGGCGGGACGACATTCGGCACGCCGGTGCGCGTCAATCGCGTCGCAGGAGAAGGGCGTCTCGGCGGCGAGTTGCCGCCGCGCGTGGCGCTGCACCCGACTGCGGGAAAGTCGTTACCTGACGTGTTCGTCCTGTGGAACGCGCGTGGCGCATCGACGACGATTCAGATGGCCCGATCGCGCGATGGCGGCGCCACGTTCGGCGCCCCTGTGGCGCTGCAAACCAGCGGCGCCGCCGGCGATCGCGGATGGCCTGCGCTCACCGTCGATGCGCAGGGTCGCGCGCACGCGATCTGGCTCGATCATCGCGGTCTCGCGGCAGGTCGAAGCGCGGGCTCGGCATCGAAGCCGGCGTCTTCCGGCGCGGGACATCATGCCCACGCGCACACCGACGGCCCTGCCGTTGACGGTGCCGTGACGGCTCAGCAGTCGTCGTTGTTCTACGCGCGCGTCGGTGGTGACGCAACGCTCCAGCCCACGACAGAACAGGCCGTCACGCCCGGCGTGTGCTACTGCTGCAAGACGGCGCTCGCCGCGGGACCGAACGACACGATCGTGGCCGCGTGGCGCCATGTCTATCCCGGCGATCTGCGCGACATCGCGATGGCGATCTCGCGCGACGGCGGGCGCACGTTCTCGTCGCCCGCGCGCGTGAGCGAAGACGGCTGGGCCATCAACGGCTGTCCCGACGATGGGCCAGCGGTGGTCGTGGACAGCGCCGGCGTGACGCACATCGTGTGGCCCACGGTGATCGGCACGACGGATCCGGAAGGCGCGCTGTTCTACAGCACGACACGCGACGGCAGGCAGTTCACGCCGAGAGTCCGCGTGCCGACACTGGGTGGGCCGAAGCCGACGCATCCGCAACTCGCCATCGGGCCGACGGGCAGGCTCATCGTCGCGTGGGACGAGATGATTGGCCGAGAGCGGCTGTCTGCCCTGCGCGAAGTGAAGAACGGTGGCGCGACGCCAACGTTCGGCGAGCCCGTCACGCTGGCGCGCGGCGGTTCCGACAATCACCCCGTTGTCGCCGTCCTGCCCGACGTTGTCGTCGCCGCGTGGGCCACCGGCGGCGACAACTCGCGCATCGCCACGCGCAGAGTCGCCTTGCCGTAGCGACACAGATGGAGCGGGCGGCCTCTCACGAAGGTGTAGCCGCCGGATTTCATCCGGCGGGCGGCCATCGCTGACTGCCGGACAAAGTCCGGCAGCTACACCCCTCGGTTGTCCGGCAGCTACACGTCTCATTCGCGCCAGCCGATCATTTGACCGCGACGAACGAGGGTCACATCATGTTCGCCATGTCGTCGACTCCCGATCGGACGCTGACCACGCGCACGCTCACGCGGCGTGCGTTCGTCAAGACCGCCACGGCGCTCACGGCGAGTGCACCCGCGCTCGCGCGGGCTTCAGGTCAGGCCGCCGCTCGGGGGCCGCTCTTCGCCTACGTCGGCACGTACAGCGCCGCGCCGAACGCGACGGGGATCACCGATCGCAACGGGCGCGGCATCCACATCTTCTCGGCGAATCGCGAGACCGGTGCGCTCACGCCGGCGGGCATCGTGGAGCACCACACCAGTCCGAGCGCACTCGTCGTCGATGCCAACGCGACGCACATGTATTCGACCGACGCCTCGGATCTCGTCGACAACCGGACGTCGGGTTCCGTGTCGGCGTTCGCCATGGATCGCACGACAGGCATGCTGTCGCTGCTCAACACGGTGTCGTCCGGCGGCACGGGACCCACGTACGCGCACATCCATCCGTCGGGATCGCACCTGTTCGTTGCCAATTACGGAGGCGGGTCGGTTGCCGCGCTGCCCATCCTGCCCGACGGACGACTCGGACCCGCCAGCGACGTCCACAAGACCACCGGCATCGTCGGTCCCACGCGCGCGGAGAACGCGCCGCCGGGAAGCTTCGCGTTCAGCGGTCACGACAAACCGCATGCGCACATGATCGAGACGGATCC
>CAYRAE010000179.1:5758-7484 GCA_964422175.1 uncultured Luteitalea sp.
CGCTTCGTCTACGCCGGCAATCGCCTGCACGACAGCATCGGCATCTTCGCGATCGGACGCGACGGCACGCTGACGTTCGTCGACGCCGAGCAGACGCGCGGCAGCTACCCGCGCAGCATGAGCCTCGATCCGTCGGGCCGGTTCCTGTATTCGTGCAACCAGCGCGCCGACAACGTCACGACCTTCCGCGTCGACAGGAAGACGGGCCGCCTCGCGTTCACGGGCCAGTACACGCCCGTCGGCAGCCCGTCGGCGATGGTGATGGTCGAACTCTGAGAAGAGCCGGCAACGGGCAACCGGCAAACCGGCAACCGGAGCGGATGGAGGCCAGAGGCTTCAGACGGCAGGGGCGACGCATGCGTCGCCCCTGCGAGCGCGGCTCAACGCTCTTCGTCAGCCGTGACGGTGCCGTTGAGGAGGGCGTGGGCGCGGGGTTCGTCGAGGGCGTTGTCCCACTTGGCGACGACGAGGGTGGCGACGACGTTGCCCACGAGGTTCGTGAGCGCGCGGGCTTCGGACATGAAGCGGTCGACGCCGAGCAGCAGCGTGAGGCCGGCCACGGGAATACTCGGAACGGCGGCGAGCGTCGCGGCCAGCGTGATGAATCCGCTGCCTGTCACACCTGCCGCGCCCTTCGACGTGACGAGCAGCAGCCCGAGGATCGACAGCGTGTCGCGGATGGAGAGATGGACGTCCGTTGCCTGCGCGATGAACACGGCGGCCATCGTCATGTAGATGGCCGTTCCATCGAGGTTGAACGAGTACCCCGTCGGCACGACGAGTCCGACCACCGGCTTCGCGCACCCGAGCCGCTCCATCTTCGCCATGATGCGCGGCAACACCGACTCGGACGAGGACGTGCCGAGCACGATGAGCAACTCCTCGCGTATGTACCGAATCAGCTTGAAGATGCTGAAGCCGCAGAACCTCACGATGGCGCCGAGCACGAGGACGACAAAGAGCAGGCAGGTGATGTAGACAGCCGCCATCAGCTTGCCGAGCGACAGCAGCGTGCCGAGACCGTACGTGCCGATCGTGAAGGCCATCGCCCCGAACGCCCCGACGGGCGCCAGGCGCATCACGAGCGCGACGACGGCGAAGAGCCCGTGCGCACACGCTTCGAGCAACGCCACGAGCGGGCCGCTCCCGGGCTGCAGGTGCAGCATGGCGAGACCGAACAGCACGGAGAACAGCAGCACCTGGAGGATGTCGCCTTTGGCGAACGCTCCGATGACGCTGTCCGGAATCACGCCGAGCAGGAAATCCGTCGCGCTCGCATGCCCCGCGGCCGACGTGTAGGCACTGACGCCAGACGCGTTCAGCGTCGCGGGATCGACGTGCATGCCCGCGCCTGGCTGCACCACCATGACCACGATGAGGCCCACCACGAGGGCCACGGTGGACACGACCTCGAAGTAGATCAGCGCGCGAAGGCCGACACGGCCCACGTCCTTCATCGCGCCCATCTGTCCGATGCCAACGACGACGGTGGTGAACACGATCGGCGTGATCAGCATCTTCACGAGCTTGATGAAGCCGTCGCCCAGCGGTTTCATCGCCACGCCCGCGTCCGGCATGAACGTTCCGAGCAAAACGCCGAACGTGATGCCGATGAGAACCTGGACGTAGAGACTGCGGAGCAGGCTCCCTCCGTGGCTGGATACAGCGGACGTCGGCGCGATCATCGAGGGGGCATTCTATCCGTCGCGGGCCGGGCAAGCCGGCC
>CAYRAE010000180.1:0-7404 GCA_964422175.1 uncultured Luteitalea sp.
CCCTCCGCCGGAGTTCCTGGCGTTCTATTCGGTGTTCCTGTCCTGGAGAACGTCGAGCGGATGGGACAACGAGATCGCGACCCACTGTCATGCCCTCTTCGAGACGGCTGGCCTGCGCGAGGTCTCCACGACGGTCCAGGACGAGACGAGCGTCAGGACCGACGAGGACTTCGCCGAGAGAACCGCCCTCTGGACCAACGTCATCGACAACCTCGGCCCGACGTTGCTGGCTGCGGGCGCGTGCGACGCGGCCCTCCTCGATGCGGCTCGCGGGTCGTACGAGTCATGGCGCACGACGCACCTCGTGCGACAGACGCTTTCGATGACTGCCACAGTCGGTCGACGTCCCGGCGCGACGACGGACGTCCATCGACACGGGCCTTCGTGATCCTCGACGCGTCACGGCGGGTCATAATCGGGGTGTGCGCATCCAGATTGGGGGACAGACGCATCACGGGTTCGACGAGCCGCTCGGGCTGCTGAGTGACTGCCATCGGCGGATCGAGCACTTCCTGCAGGTGCTCGTCACTGTCGACCAGCGCCTGTCCGGCGGTCGGCTCGACTCCGAGCACCGGCACGCGCTCGAGGCAGCCGTGAAGTACTTCGAGCAGGCGGCGCCTCACCATACGGCCGACGAGGAGGACAGCCTGTTCCCGCGCCTGCGCGCCAGCGGCGACGCCGACGTCCAGAAGGCACTGTCACTCGTGCAGCGGCTCGAACGCGACCACGACACGGCCGACGGGCACCACGACATCGTGAACGCGCTCGTTCACCGCTGGTTGGACGACGACCATCTCGACGCCGCCGACGCGGCAACGCTGCGTCAGCATCTGGCGGCGTTGCAGACGCTGTATCGGGCACACATCACCGTCGAAGACGACGAGCTGTTCCCCGTTGCCGCACGCGTCCTCGACGAACAGACACTGCAGCAGATCGGTCAGGAGATGGCCGAACGACGTGGCGTGTCGGCGCCCGCCGACGTGCCCTGATCGGTCGCCGCTCGCGACGAAGTGAGACCGCGCCAGGGGTTGAAGCGCTTCGTGGGATGGAAGCCGGCGGCGGCCTCGGCATCGGAGCCGCGACCGCGATCGACAGCGTGATCCACGACGTGCTCCCGGAACCGTTCCCGGAGCATGGCTCAGCGACGCGGGCGTCGATGAGGTCCCTCCTGTCGCCCGTCCCCTACACCCCGCGAAGACGACGCGACTGTGTTCGACGCCGGAGCACGGCGCCGAGCATGCCGCCGGTGACGAGCCACAGCGCGCCCGGTTCGGGGACGGTGGTCGGATCATCTGATCCCGAGTCGTCGAGCGACGTGAGCCTGAACCAGCCGTCCGACGACAGAGTCATCGGGTCGCCGAGGAACGCTTCGCCGAGCGTCTCCGCGCGCCACGAGCCGAGATACGCGTACATGTCGTAGTACACCGTCAGCTCGCCGTACGGCGGGATCGACGGCAGCCTGATGGTGTCTTCGTACGCCCCGATGTCTGCCCTGAAGACACGGTTGCGGTCCAGCGTGGTCGTCACGTGCGCGTGGCCGCTGCTCGTCGCCACGACCTGATTCGGCGGCGGGTGCCCCGTCTCGCCGTCCACGCGCACGAAGTAATCGAGGAGCGAGCCCGTCGTCTCATCCCAGGTGCCGCCGGACTCTCCGGCCGGGCTCTTGAGCAGGTAGTCGATCGACGCGTGCACGCGTCCGAAGACGCCCACGAAGGTTTCGCTGAAGTCCGTGATGGTGATGTGCCCGGCAGGGATCTCGAAGCCGAACTCGAGGAGGTCGAGACTGCGATCATCGTGGCTGTTCTTGATCGTCATGCTCATCCGCGAGAGTGCGACGGACGCTCCGGGTGGACCGACGTTCTTCCTGATGCCGACTTCGAGCGTGCCGGGATCGGCCTGAGCCGACCCGAACCCGCTGTCGGCGTGACCCGCCACGTACTCCACGTAGCTCTCGTTCCTGTCGCCGGACCCGGGGATGACGGGCTGGGCCGTGTACGGCCTGATCGCGAGGTACTCTGGAATCGGAAACGTGATCGGCACGCCATCCCCGAGATCCTGCGACCCGAAGACGAGGCGTACGCCGGTGTTCACGACGTACTTCACACCGATCAGATCGAATGGCTCTGCCGTGGCAGGCGCCGCCAGGAACCACGGCACAGCCATGGCAATCAGGACGCGTGCGGTTGATTGTCTTGTCATCGTTTCCTCCACAACGGGGGATCGCGTCGTCGGCGTCCGAACCTGGTCACGCCCATGGAAGGACCTGTCACACGGTGTCTGGCGGAATGGCGCGAGGGCGATACGAGCGCGATGGATCGGCTCGTGCCGCTCGTGTACGGCGAACTGCGGTCGCTGGCGCGACGGCAGCTCGCCCGTGAGTCCGCAACGCACACGCTGTCGGCGACGGCACTCGTCCACGAGGTCTACCTCCGCCTGCTGCGGCAGCGGCAGATCGCGGCGCACGACCGTCAGGCGTTCCTGCTCGTGGCAGGCGCGGCGATGCGGCGCGTGCTCGTCGACCACGCGCGCGCCCGCCGGCGCCTCAAGCGAGGCTCCGCACAGCACGTGGCCTCGCTCGACGATGTGGAGGTGCCGATCCTGAGCGCGCTCGAGATGGAGGAAGTGCTCGCGATCGACGCGGCGCTCGACGCGCTCGACGCCCGGAACGCGCGGGCCAGGCAGGTCATCGAGTGCCGGATCTTCGGCGGCCTCACGCTCGAAGAAGCCGCGCACGCGCTGGATCTGTCGCCGAAGACCGTGCAGCGCAGCTGGACGACGGGACTGGCCTGGCTGCGCAGCGCCGTTGGCGCGGCAGCGGGCGACACGCGGGCCTGACCGGGGCGCACATCGACGTGAGCACGGAGTCCTGGGACCGACTGGAAGAGTTGTTCACGCACCTGTGCGACATGCCGGAGTCTGCGCGAACCGCAGCGCTCGACGCCGCCGGCGTGGATGCGGCGCTGCGAGCGGAGGTCGAAACGCTCCTGCGCGCGTCGAGTGACGGCAACCGTCTGTCGATCGAACGGCTCGTGCAAGACGAGGCGTCGAGTGATGCGCGCGGCACCGACTCGTGGTTGGGTCAGAAGCTCGGCCCGTGGCGAATCGAACGCGCGCTCGGCCGGGGCGGCATGGGCGTGGTGTACGCCGCGGCCCGATGCGATGGCGCGTTCGACCTCCTGGTCGCCATCAAGCTGCTGCAGTCCGGTGCCCGGAATCCATCGGCGGTCGAGCGCTTCCGCATCGAACGACAGGTGCTGGCGTCGTTGAAGCATCCGTGCATCGCGGGCCTCGTCGACGGTGGCTTCGCGCCCGACGGCACGCCGTACCTCGTCATGGAGCTGGTGGACGGCGTCCCGATCGTGCGCTGGGCGACAGACTCCGGCGCACCGCCAGCGGATCGCCTGCGGTTGTTCCGGCGCGTGTGCGACGCCGTGCAGCACGCGCATCGCGCGCTCGTCGTGCATCGCGACATCAAGCCCTCCAACATCCTCGTCACGCGCGATGGTGACGTGAAGCTGATGGACTTCGGCATCGCGAAGCTGCTCGAGCCGTCGACATGGGGATTGCGCGACACGGACACGCGCGTGGAGATGCGCGCACTGACGCCCGCGTACGCGGCACCGGAGCAGGCCCGCGGCGATCCCGTCACGACGGCCACCGACGTCTACGCGCTCGGCGTGCTGCTGCACGAGTTGCTGACAGGCGTGCGCCCGGAACGCACGCCGGCGATGACACTGCCTCGCGATCTCGATCGCATCATCGGCAGGGCCATGGCAGACGATCCGGATCGGCGCTATGCCTCCGCCGGACAGCTCGGCGAAGACATCGTCCGCTATCTCGAAGGACGACCGGTGCTCGCGCAACTCGACACGCTCGGATATCGCGTCAGGACATTCGTGCGGCGCAATCCCGTGGCCGTCGGTCTCGCCACCACCATCGTCGTGAGCCTTGTCGTGTTTGCCGCTGTCTCCGCCTGGCAGGCGCGCGTGCTCGCCGAGCAACGCCGTGTCGCGCAACACGAACGCGACACGGCCAATCACGTGGTCGGTGTCCTCGTCGATCTGTTCCAGACCACCAATCCGTCGGTGCGGCCAGACGGCCACCGCATGGCCGTGGGAGAGTTCCTCGCCGGCGCCGAAGCGCGCGCCCTCGACTCGCTGCGCGACGTGCCAGAGGTGAGGGCGCGCCTTCAGCACGTGTTCGGACGAATCCATCTGACGCGAGGCGCGTACGCGGACGCACGTCGGTCATTCGAGGACGCGAGCACGTCGCTGCGCACGACAGGTGGCGTCGACTCACCTGAGGCGCTCGATGTCCTCGTCGCGCTTGGCGAGACGTGGCATCACGCCGGCGATTCCCCACGCGCCACGACGCTGCTCGAGGAGGCGCTGGCGCGTCATCGCACCGCGTACGGCGAGCGCGATCTGCGGACGGCCGCCGCGCTGCAGGCGCTGGCGCCGGCCGTGGCGACCACCGATTTCGTACGCGCCCGCGCGCTGCTCGTCGAGTCGCTGGAGATACGGCGTGCGCTCCTGCCGGCAACGGATCGACTCGTCGGAGAAGCGCTCGCGTCACTCGCCGCGCACCATCACAGGCGTGGCGAGGCCGACGAGGCGCGCCGCTACTACACCGAGGCGCTCGCGGTCTTCCGGACGCCGGCCCTTCGGCGGCACCCCTCGGCGATCAGCCTGCTCGGCGACCACGCCACGCTGCTCGACGGTCTCGGCGCGCACGAGGAGGCGGCAGCGTTGCAGGCCGAGGCGCTGGAGTATGGGCGATCGATCGTCGGACGCGAGAGCCTCGTTGTCGGGAACCTCCTCAACAACTCGGGCGTGACGCTGCAGTGGCTCGGCCGGCATGGCGAGGCGGAGGCGCGCTATCGCGAATCGTTCGAGATCCATCAGGGACTGCTCGGCGATCGTCATCTCCGCACGCGCAACGTCGCTCGAGGCGTCGGTCGCGCGCTGACGATGCAACGCCGCCACGCCGAAGCCCTGGACTGGTTCGATCGGGCCGTCGCCGATCCACTGGGCGACGACGACGAACTGCGCGCCGGCGTATGGGGCATGCGCGCGCAGCGCGCGCGCGTCCTGTCGGCGCTCGGTCGCGCCAGTGATGCGGTCGGCGAAGCCACGCGAGCCGTGGATGCGCTGTCGCGCCTGGCCGCCGCATCAGGGGCCGACAACACCGCACGCGTCAACGCTCGGGCGGCGTTGGGAACGGCGCGTGTGACGCTGGGCCACCTTCTCGTGAACGCCGACCGCCCCGCCGACGCCGAAGTCCTCCTCGTCGACGCGCGCGCCTCGCGCGCCAGTCGACGGATGTGGAGTGGGAACGCCTGGCTGCGTGCCTGCCGCGTTACAGCGCGTGGCCGCTGGCCGAGCAGGATGCCGTCGACGCGCTCGCGCGCCTGCACGCGACGCGACCCCGATGAGGGCGACCCCTGTCGCGCGATGGCCCGCGAGCGTCCGTCACGACATCCACGCGCGATCGTCCGACTGCTCGCCTGCGCGCCTGACGCGCCAGGCCTGCTGCAGGTGACGACGACCATGCGCGGCGAGGACGTGCAGGCCCGTGGCCAGGCTGAAGCGCAGCCCCTTGAAGAGCGGGTTCCAGTACATCACGCCGGCGAGATCGAGGTCGGCATACGTGCGCAGGAATGCCAGGACGGCGCTGTTGGATGTCAGGAATCGCTCCGACCCGTCGCGCAACGAGACCGCCGGGCGCGGGCGAATCGCGCGCGGCGCACCGACCTTGATGGGCGACTTCGCCGACGGCTCCATCGACCGCACGACCCACCCACCGATCAGGCCAGGCAGTGCGGGACCACGGCGGAGACGTCCCTCCGCCAGTGCACGCGCCGCCGGGGCTTCCATCGCCGCCAGGTACGCGGTGTTGCCGGCCGCCATGTGATCGAGACATTCGGCCACGCTCCATGACCCCGGCGCCGGACTCCATGTTCCCTGCTCCTCGGTCACGCCGCTGACGAGGATGCGCGCATCCTCTTCGTTCGCCTCGAGTGCGCGCTCGAGCGCCACGATATCCGGATGCGTCACCGTCATCACGCCATGCCTCCTGTTCGGACCCGGATCATCCCACGCCGGCGGGCCACGGGCACGCGTTCCGTCTCAAGCCGTGGCTGACTCGTGGCGATTAGGAGCATGGCACCATGGTTTCTCTGCATTCCTTCGCCGCGACGGGCCCATCCACGAGCGAGGCGCTCGCCGAGCTCACCCTGTCTCTCGACACGGCGAACGTCGTCCCGGACTTCATCTACGTCTTCTACGACTGCCATCACGACGATGGAGCCGTGTTCGACTTCCTCAGCAGCCGATTCCCCGACGCGGCCCTGCTCGGCGGGACATCCTGCAGTGGCGTGATGACCCAGGCCGGCCTCAGTGGCGCCGGGTCCATCGGGCTCCTGCTGATCGAGGACTCCGACGGCGACTACGGGTCCTCGGCCGTTGGACTCGACGGCGATGCGGCATCCTGCGCCGAGCGTGCGATCCACGCGGCGCTGGCCGACGCCGATCGCGCCGGCGAACTGCCCGAGCTGGTCTGGATCTACCAGACGCCCGGTCGTGAAGAGGCGGTCATCGAGGGACTCCGGCGGGTCGTCGGCGATCGGTGCCCGATCATCGGTGGCAGCGCTGCCGACAACACGGTCGCCGGGATGTGGCGCCAGATGGGCCCTGATGGTCCGATCCGCGAGGGACTCGCGGTGGGCGTCCTCTTCTCGTCAGGCGGCATCGGCTTCGCGTTCCAGGGCGGCTACGAACCGACGGGGCCCAACGGCATCGTGACGCGCATCGGCGACGACGTGGCAGACGACAGCGGCGGCGTCACCATTGCGCGCGGCAGGCAGATCATCTCGATCGACGGCGAGCCCGCGGCGGAGGTCTACAACCGCTGGATCGGCGGCGCGCTGACCGAGAAGCTCGCCTACGGCGGCAACATCCGCACCGACACCACCATGTATCCGCTCGGCGTCGACGCGGGGACGATCCAGGACGTCACGCACTACGTCCTCATCCACCCCGAGCGCATCCTCGAGGGCGGTGCGCTCTCGACATGCGCGGCGATCGAGGAGGGCGCGCGGCTCTACAGCATGCGCGGCGACAAGGCCCGGCTCGTGGAGCGCGCCGGCAGTGTCGCCACCGCGGCGGCGGCCACACTGCCCGGAGGGGCCGACAGTCTCGCTGGCGGCCTGGTCGTGTACTGCGCCGGCTGCATGCTCGCCGTCGGCGACCAGATGCCGCAGGTGGCCACTGCCGTATCGGCCAGCTTCAACGCCATGCCCTTCATGGGCTGTTTCGCGTTCGGAGAGCAGGGACTGCTGCTCGACAGGAACACGCACGGCAATCTGATGATCTCCGCCATCGCCTTCGGCCGGTGATGGAAGGC
>CAYRAE010000181.1:0-7339 GCA_964422175.1 uncultured Luteitalea sp.
CACGTCGACGAGCGTCAAGCCGTGTGCCGGTGCGGTGGGGCCGGCTTCGGTCCGCGGGGCGCCGGCGAGCAGGCGGTCCATGTCGTCAGGCGTGCGGCGGCCATAGCCGACTTCGAGCAGCGTCCCGGCGATCGCGCGGACCATGTGACGAAGAAACCCCTCGCCACGGATCTCCAGTTCGACGATGCGCTCGGTGTCCGTCAATTGCAGGCCGACATCGGCCGCAGGGCGCACGCCGAGATCGACGCCTGTCACGGTACGCACGGTGCTCGTCACTGTCGTGCCTGTGGACTGGAAGGCACGGAAGTCGAACGTGCCGACGACGCGGGCTGCGGCGTGCGCCATCGCCGACAGATCGAGAGGAGGCGCGACCACATGGTGCGTGCGCGCCAGGAGTGGGTGGCCGACGTGGCTCACGAGCCACGCGTATCTGTACGTCTTCGACACGGCCGAGAAGCGCGCGTGGAAGTCGTCTGCGACAGGGTCCGCACGCCTGATGCGCACGTCAGCCGGCAACCGCGCGTTGCCCGCACGCATGACGACGCTCGGGTCGATGCCGGCAGGCACGTCCACATGAGCCGCCTGCGCGTCGGCGTGGACGCCGGCGTCAGTGCGGCCCGCACCGGCAACAGTGACGGGCCCACCAACGAGAGGCGCGAGCGCGTCTTCGAGCAGCGCCTGGATCGACACGCCGTTGGCCTGGCGCTGCCAGCCCGCATACGCGGTACCGTCGTACGCCACGCGCAGCAGGACGCGGGGCACGCTACTTCGGCACGGGGCGCGACCCCGGCTTGACGACGGGCACGTCGCGCAGGTCATCGGGCAGGGCATCTGGCGCGTACGTCGGGAAGCGCGCGTCCGCGAGAGACACGTACGGAACCGCTAACGCATCACCGCCGCCGCGATTGATGATCGACGCGGCCGCCACCACGGTCGCTCCCCGCTCCTCGGCCACCCGTACCGTCTCCATCGTGCTCTTCCCCGTCGTGACCACGTCCTCGACGATGAGGACGCGCGTACCGGGTTCGATCGCGAAGCCGCGACGAAGCGTGAGCGTGCCGTCCACGCGTTCGGCGAAGATCGCCGGCACACCGAGCGCGCGCCCCATCTCGTGACCGATGATGAGGCCACCCATCGCGGGCGACAGCACGAGATCCACGACATGCCCCGCCGCCTTCACCTTCTCGCCGAGCGCGCGGCCGAGCGCCTCGGCGTCACCGGGATGCTGGAGGATCAGCGCGCACTGCAGGTACCCGGTGCTGTGCAGACCCGACGACAGGACGAAGTGGCCCTCGAGGAGAGCACCACGCTTACGGAACAGTTCGAGGACGGACGCAGGGGACATGGGGGCTTGGGGGTCAGGGCTCAGGGCTTACGGCTTACGGCTTACGGCTTACGGCTTACGGAAAGGACAAAGGGCAAAGGGCAAAGGGCGAAAGGCTACTTCAGGTTCGTTTCGAACAGTTTCAGGATCCGCTTGTATTCGTCGGCCCAGCTCGTGGCTTCTTCGAAGCCGTGGTCTTCGACGGGATAGAGCGCGAGCTCCCAGTTCTCCTTGCGGAGCTCGATCAGTTTCTGTGCGAGGCGGATCGAATCCTGGGCGTGGACGTTGACGTCGACAAGGCCGTGGCAGATGAGGAGCGCGCCCTTCAGGCCGTCTGCGAAGTAAATCGGCGAGCTGCGGCGGTACGCCTCCTGATCGGACTGCGGGACGTTGAGGATGTTCGACGTGTAGCCATGGTTGTAGTGCGCCCAGTCGGTCACGGGGCGCAGCGCGGCCCCGGCGGCGAACACGTCTGGCGTGGTGAACATCGCCATCAACGTGATGAACCCGCCATAGCTGCCGCCGTACAGGCCGATGTGCTTCGCGTTCACCTTGTGCGCCGACACCAGGTACTTCGCACCGTCGACGATGTCGTCCAGATCCTTCCCGCCCATGTGCCGATAGATGGCGGTGCGCCAGTCGCGGCCGTAGCCGGCGCTCGCCCTGTAGTCGACATCCAGCACCACGTACCCGCGCGACGCGAGCAGGTGGTGGAACATGTACTCTCTGTAGTAACTCGACCAGTACTTGTGCGCGTTCTGGAGATAGCCGGCCCCGTGCACGAACAGCACCGCCGGACGCGACGGATGGCGCTTCGCCCCGACCATCTCCGGCGTGTAGATCCGCGCGTGGAGCGTCTTGCCGTCGCGCGACGGGAACGTCACGACCTGCGGATCGAGCCACCGATGCGCGCTCCACTCCGCCGACGGACTCGTGGTGACGCGAACCAGCTCAGTCGCGCCGTACGCGGAGACGTAGACATCCGGCGGCATGTTGCCCGTTGAGTGCACGAGCCCGATCGTCCTGCCGTCGGGCGAGACCTCTCCCAGGTTGGCCCCGGTTCTCGTCGTCAGACGCGTGCGCGGACCGCCGTCAGTGCCGACCGCATAGAGCTGGCGCTCGCCGGGATGGACCTCTGTGGTCGTGAGATAGAACGTGCGGCGATCCAGCGACAGCGCGACATCACTGACCTCCCACTCACCCGACGTGATGGCGCGCGGCTCGCCCGGCGTATCGGCGTCGAGCACATAGAGGTGCGACCAGCCGGTCCGCTCCGATGTGAACCACAGCCTGTGGAAACCCGGCAGCCACCCGAAGCTCGATCCGCCCTGCGCGAATCCCTCCCGAATCCACGCATCGTCGTGCAGCGTATCGAGCACCGTTGTCGCGCCCGTTGCAGGATCGATGCGCACGAGCCAGCGATCCTTGTTGTCGGTCGCACGTACCGACGCCACGGCCACTGCCCCATCGTCAGACAGGACGGGCATGCTCCAGCGCACCTCGCGCGGAGTCTTCTCGGTGCCGCCGGCGTCGGGCAACGTGACCCACGACGTCTTGCGCGTCTCGAGATCGAGGATGGCGAGCGTGGCTCTGGACTGCACGTCGCCCACCTTCGTGCGTCCGGGCAGATCGCCCACATAACCCGACTCGGTGACGTAGTCGGGCACGTCGGCGGTCTTCGCGCCCTCCGGCCGCTCCGTCACGATGGCCCACACGTATCGACCCGACGCGTCGAGCTGAAGATCGGTCGCCGTCTGGCGCGCGCGCAATTCGAGCTTCGGCAGGGCATCGCGCTCGCGACGCGCGTCGTCGCGTTCGCGGCGGCGCTTCGTCTCGCGCACATGCTCGAGCAGGTCGAGCTCCTCGCGCTCCAGCGCCTGCTGGCTGTCTGTCTTCTTCGGGTCGGGCGTCTTCTGGCCCGATTCGGCGATCTGCTGGATGCCGCCCGTGTCGAGCGCGATCAGATACAGGCCGCCATCGCGCACGAACGTGACGTGCGTCTCGCCACGCGCCCAGCGCGGCGACGATTCGGCGCCGGCCATGCGCGTGAGGTCGAGGCGCGTACCCGCAACGGTGTCGAAGAGCGCGATGTCTCCACGCACCGCGCCCAGCACGCGGCGGCCGGCGCGATCCCAGCGACCGTTGACGGGCGGCGCGAGACGCCGCTCCTCCTCCGTCAGCCGGCGCAGGCCGGTGCCGTCGGCGTTGACCACCCACGTCGCCGTCTCGTCCTCGTCACGCGCCTGCCACTCGAAATAGAGGCGCGCGCTGTCGCCGGACCAGCGGAGACCTGTTGGCGGATACCCGACGAGTGCAGGTCCCCGCATGATGCTGTCCACGGTGAGCGAAAACGTCGCAGCGGCGGCCGACGATGCCGCGCGCGTGGCCGTGGCGGGCTGGGCGACGAGCGATCCCGGTACGGCGATGCCGAGCAGGACGGCGGTGAGCACGAATCTGGCATGAAACGGGGTCATCGACGGAGGCATTGTGCCTTCGGCGGGGGCATTTGCCAATTCGAGCAGCGCACCGGCACGGTCCTCGAGTGTCCGGTCGTGGGACGCATCATCCGGTCGTGGGACGCCCCATTTGGGCCGAACCATGGACTGTATGATTTCGTCTATTGGTTCGGCCGCGTACCCGGACATCCTTTATTCGTCCCGGACGGCCCTATCGAGCTGCTCTCCCAGGAGATGGAGTTGACGTCCGTGATCCCATCGGTTCCCTTTCGTTTCCGGCGCGGCCTCGTGGCGCTGGCCATGGCCTCTGCCGCAGCAGGCGCTTCCGCGCAGACGCCGACCACGCCTCCCCCGGCAGCCGCCGGAACGCCCGCCGGACCGGTTCGCCGGATCA
The DNA here is from genome assembly GCA_964422175.1 of uncultured Luteitalea sp. GTDB lineage: Bacteria > Acidobacteriota > Vicinamibacteria > Vicinamibacterales > Vicinamibacteraceae > Luteitalea. The sequence goes on from CAYRAE010000181.1 coordinate 4,175, forward strand.
CGATCGACGAAGCCGTCACGATGGCGCTGGAGCAGAACGTGTCGCTCCAGGTCCAGCGCATGAATCCGGCGTTCTCGGAACTCGACCTCGCGCAGGCGTACGGCGGGTGGCTGCCGACGCTCACCGGCCGGCTCAATTTCCAGAGCGTCGAGTCGCCTGTCGCCAGCATCCTCCAGTCGGCGGCCGACAGCGCGAGCTATCAGCAGAAGCAGGCCGTCGGCACCTTCGGAGTGGAGCAGTTCCTTCCGACCGGCGGCTCCTACACGCTGGGATACGAAGCATCGCGCACCAAGACGAACGACAGGTTCACCACGCTGAACCCGAACACGCGCGGCAACCTGAGGTTCAACTTCACGCAGCCGCTGCTGCGTGACCGCGCCATCGACAACACGCGGCAGCAGATTCTCGTCAGCAAGAACAACCTCGCGATCAGCGAGATGCAGTTCCGCAACATCGTCGTGGCCACCGTGCGCAGCGTGAAGAACGCGTACTGGGACCTGGTCGTCGCGCAGTCGGCGCTGGCCGTGCAGCAGCAGACGCTCGACCTGTCGCGCCAGACGCTCGCCGACAACCGCAAGCGCGTGGAGGTCGGCACCATGGCGCCCATCGACATCGTGCAGGCCGAGGCGGAGGTCGCCTCCAACGAAGAGAACGTCATCATTGGCGAGCAGTCGGTGGCGCAGGCGCAGGATCAGTTGCGCGCGCTCATCCTCGGACCGCAGGCGCCCGACTTCTGGGCGACGACGTTCGAGCCCGCCGATCCGCCGTCGCTGGCGACGACGCCTGTGGACGTGAACGCCGCCGTCGAGAAGGCGCTGGCCGGGCGACTCGATCTGCAGCAGTCGCGCAAGCAGCTCGAGAACAACGACATCCGCATCAAGTACTGGCGTAACCAGACGCTTCCGGCTGTGTCTGCCGCTGTCGACTATGGCCTGGCCGGCCTCGGCGGCTCGCTCATCAACAGGCAGGGTAGCGATCCCCTGAATCCCGGCGCCGAAACGGGCGAGCGTACGCTGATCCCGTATACGGACGTCCTCGGGGACGTGCTCGGCTTCACCTATCCGACATGGTCGGTGAGCGTCAACGTCAGGTACCCGATCGGCCGCAACGCGAATCGCGTGAACCTGGAGCGCCAGCAGCTCACCAACGAGCAGAACCTGCTGCAGCTCCGCGACCTCGAACGTCAGGTGGTGCAGCAGGTGCGCGACCTCGCGCGGCAGGTCAACACGAACCTGCAGCGCGTCGCCACGACGCAGGCCGCACGATCGCTGGCAGAGCGTCGCCTCGAGGCCGAGCAGAAGAAGTTCGGCGTCGGCCTGTCCACCACGTTCAACGTCCTGCAGGCCCAGCGCGATCTCGCGGTGGCCCGCAACAACGAGCAGCGCGCCATCCTCGACTTCGAGAAGTCGCGCGTCGACTTCGAGGCCGCGCAGGAAGCGTCGATTTCCGGGTCTGGCGGCAGCCTGAACGTCAACAACGCCGGCACGCAGAACGGCGGCGGGACCACCACCAACACGGGCAACCGTTAGTAGCCCTCACCCGCTCGCAGCAGTTCCTCGAAGACCGGCCCGCCCCGTGCGCGCCGGTCTTTCTCATTCCCGGCCCGCCTTCGCCCGCCTTCGCGCCTTCGGCGCTACGGCGCGGCAAGCCCTTTGTCCGTTCCCTCCATTCGGCATTCCCGGCATTCCCGGCATTCCAGCTATTCTTCCCCTGTGCCGGCGCCGATCTCGGTGATTCTCATCACGAAGAACGCGGGCGCGCACATCGAGCGCGCGCTGCAGTCGGTGGCATGGGCCGACGAGCGCATCGTCGTGGACGCCGACAGCGGTGACGACACGGTGACCCGGGCGCGGCCTCTCGCGACACACGTCGAGACACGCGCGTGGCCGGGCTACGGCGCGCAGAAGAACCATGCCGCGTCGCTCGCGTCGCACGACTGGGTGTTGTCGCTCGACGCCGACGAAGCCGTGACACCTGCCTTGCGCGATCAGATCCTCGCGCTGCAACCCGACGCGGGTACTGCCGCCTATCGCATGCCGCGCGTGACCTGGTATCTCGGGCGCTGGATTCGCACCACCGACTGGTATCCGGATCGCGCCGTGCGGCTCTACGACAGGCGACGCGCGCGCTGGGACGATCGTCGCGTGCATGAAGCACTGCTCGTCGACGGCGCCATCGGAGAGGTATCGGGCGAGCTCGAGCACCGGCCGTATGAGGACGTCGCCGCGCACCTGTCGCGCATGAACCACTACACATCACTCGCCGCCGACCAGATGTACGCCGCGGGACGCCGCGCGAGCGCGTGGCAACTGCTGATCCATCCGCCTGCCGCGTTCCTCCGCAACTACGTGGCGCGCACCGGATTCCGGGACGGCGTGCCCGGACTCATCGTCTCGCTCCTCGGTGGCGTGTACGTGCTGCTGAAGTACGTCAAGCTGTGGGAGCGCGGGCGTCGAGCCTGAACGCACACGTGATGGCGATTCGCACCATCCACATCGACACGGCCCGTACGTGGCGCGGAGGCCAGAACCAGGCACTCCTCACCGTGACGGGCCTTCGCGCGCTCGGTCACCCGACGATGCTCGTGGCGCATCCGGAGGGTGAGCTGCGCCGGCGCGCACCGCAGGACGCGGATCTGCTGCCGCTCGCACCGCGGTTCGAAGTCGACTTCCACGCCGCGTGGAAGCTCGCGCGCGTCATCCGCGCATTCAACCCGCAGATCCTGCACGCGCACGATCCGCATGGCGTGGCGCTCGCCGCGCTCGCACTCGGCTTCCGGATGCCGTGGCCGCCGCCGCTGCTCGTCGCGTCGCGACGCGTGGATTTCAGGCTCGCGTCCAACGGGCTGTCGCGCGCGAAGTATCGGCAGGTCGATCGCTTCATCTGCGCGTCCTCCGCGATCGGCGCCATCCTCGAACGCGACGGCATCCCCGCGTCGCGCATCATCACGGTGCACGAAGGCGTGGACCTGCAGCACGTGGCCGAGGCGCCTCCCGTGTCGCTGCACGAGACGTTCTGGCTGCCGCACGGCGCGCCCGTCGTGCTCAACGTGGCGGCGCTCGTGCCGCACAAGGGTCAGCGGTACCTGATCGACGCGTTCGCGAGCGTGGTGCGTGCCGTGCCTGACGCCCGACTCGTCATCCTCGGTCAGGGCGAGCTTCACGA